>CAZDSN010000079.1:6825-10252 GCA_964507675.1 uncultured Ardenticatenaceae bacterium
CTATGCTTGTTTCAGATGGATACTCAACTGCGTTCCCGCCCCCACGGCAGATTTGATTTGCAACCGCGCGCCAATTGCTTCCGCTCGTTCCTGCACCCCCAACAAGCCAAAATGTCCGGTGGGAGCCATCTCTGCCGGACTTTGCGGCGCAGTAAAGCCCCGGCCATCATCACGCACGATCAAGCATACTTCCTTATCCGCAAAGTGCAGGCAAACCTCAGCCTTTTTGGCCTGCGCATGGCGGGCGACGTTGCTTAACCCTTCCTGGGCAATGCGGTACAGCGCCAGTTCTACGTCAGGCGGCAGCCGTCGCTCCCGACCCATTGTCTCAAATGAGATCGGCAAGGCCATCGCCTGACTCATATCCCGCGCCAGCATCTCTAGCGCGGGAGCCAGACCCAAATCTTCCAGATAAATTGGCCGCAAGTCCCGCGTCAGGCGGCGCAAGTCGGTCACAATTTGCGCGGCCATTTGCTGCATGGTGGCCAACCTGGCCGTGCTTACGTCATCCGACGTGGACATCTGCGCCAGTTGTATTTGTTGGTTTAGGGCAATAAGCGACTGAATCGTGTCGTCATGCAGGTCCCGGGCCAGGCGGCGGCGCTCCTCTTCCTGACCGGCAGTAACCGCCCCTAGATAGCCCCGCAGGCTTTGCTGGGCCAATTCCACCTTCCTGGCCATATGAATCAGTTCCGTTTGCAGTCGCCGAATTTCGTTGATACCCCCTACCGGTTCCTCGATGGCGGCAAAATCACCCCAGCCCAATTCAGTCGCTTTCCGCTCTAGCGATTGCAGCGGCTGTACCACCTGGCGTACCCCAAACCACAGGGCAACCAGAGCAATGAGCATTACGGGAATGAGGATGAGGGGGGCCAACTCGGTGGTGCGCAGCAAGGGATCGCTAACGGCTCGCCACGGCTCTTCAATCACCAACGCCCAGCCAACAGGAGTGATGGGACTGAAGGCAATGACGTGTTCATCCCCGTCCACTGTCAGATAGGTGGCGCCGCTTTCACCGCGTAAAGCGTCGGTCACGCCGGGACGCTCCTGAAACGGCAAATCGGACCAGGGAGGTGCGCCAGTCTGGTATAAAATGTCGCCACTGGCGGTGACCACGTAGGCAGCGGCCTGATCATGGCTGCCGAAGATGTCGGCCAACGCCCGGCGGACCATAGCCGCCGGGGAAAACGCACCGACAGCAGTGAAATCACCCGCGGTTGCCGCTACCAACGCTAATTCTTCACCGCTGTGCGGATCGGTAAAGGGCGGCAAGAAATATGCCTCCCCGGCGGAGGGGTTGGCTGAAAAAGCGCGCGGACGTGTTGGGCTGGGACGCGCCTGCCAGATTTCCAGGCCATTAGAAGCCGCCAACAAATCACCATCCGTAGTGAATAAGGCGACGCCCCCCTCAAAATCTGGCAACAAGAAAGCGGCATCGGCCAGGGCGTGTTCCGGTCCGACGGCGTTGGCCGCTTGCAGCGCCACGCTGCGGACGGCCGATTGGCGGTGATGAATCTGTTCGGTGATGGCGGCTGCCGCAGCGCGGGTGGCCCGCTCATCCCGTTCCCCCACCATGGTGCGCATGGCGCGCTGGTGCAGCCCCAGACTGCCAAAGGCGATGAGCAGCAGCAGCGCGGTCAGCGGCAATACGGTGATGATGAAAAGCTGCAGCGGCAGGCTGGGAATACTCCGCCAGCGTTTGAGGTTCAATCGGATATCCCCGCGGGAATAAGGCCAAAAGAAACGGCTTTCATGACCGCTTCGGTGCGGCTGTTAGCGTCCAATTTCTGGTAGGTTTTAGCCAGGTGACCCTGTACGGTGCGGTCACTAATACCAAGCTGCACGCCAATAGCTTTGTTGGTAAATCCTTTGGCGGCGAGAGCCAACACTTCCAATTCCCGCTCAGTCAGCTCTTCAAAAGCAGGCAGGTCGGAAGTGGTGCGGCGGGCGATTTGGGCCATCAGGCGGCCGGTGATGGCTGGGTCTAGCGCCGATTTGCCTTCGTAGACGTCGCGCACGGCCTGGATGATGTTGGCCGGGGAAGCAGTTTTGAGGATGTAGCCGTTGGCGCCAGCTTGCAGCACGGCCATGACGTAAGGGTCGTCATCATAGGCGGTCAATACCAGCACGCCCACATCCCTATGGTTGGCGCGTACCCAACGGGTAACTTCGATGCCCGTCGCTTTAGGCATCTGAATATCTAACACGGCGACATCCGGCCTGTGCCGGGCGATGAGGTCGCGGGCCATTTCGCCGTCGCCGGCCTCGGCGATGACGATGAGATCGCTGGCTTGCTCCAGGAATTGGCGAATGCCGGCACGGACAACGGCATGGTCGTCTGCCAGTAACACACGAATGGGACCACTCATACGCACCTCTGCATGGGAGATGAGCGTTATCGCTCTCCGATCTCTCTCATTTTACCTGCTTGTAAAAATTTCGTCGCCATTATTTCGCAAAGCATCCAGGGCAACCAGCGCCAAATAGAGCGCGGGGTATACGCCATTTGGCTTATGACAAATTGACGATTGTCACCTGTTCGGGGTGATAGGCCATTTGGCGCTCGTTGCCGTCGCCGGCTTTTTATATGCTTGGAAGCGTCAACAATTTCTGGAGGCTATTTATTGCCAACAAACATGCTTTGAGGTCGCGTATGAAAGCTAAAATTCATCATCAAAAAGGCCGTCTTCAATCCACCCGGAAACGCAACTGGGGTCCCTTTGCTTTGCTGATTGTGGGAGCGCTTTTAGTAACCATCAGCATTTATGGATACGCTGTCGGTTCGTCCACAGGGACAGCATCTTCGAGTTATACCCCGGAAGAGGTGGCCAGGATCCGGCCTGTTTTTGCTGTCCATGAGATGAACGAGGGGCCGCCTATCCCGTTCTTACCGGAAAACCAGCCCCAACCCAATATCGAGGCATCGGAAAAATCCTACGATTTTGGCGTCATTGGGCCACAGGATGTGGTAGAGCAAGAGTTTATCATTCGTAATACGGGTGACGCGCCGCTGACTATCAGCCGGGCGTATACGACTTGCGGCTGCACTACTGCCGAAATCTCCGCCAGTATCATTCCTCCAGGCCGGGTAGCCACCATCAACCTCATCTTTGACGCCGGCTTTCATGACACGGCGGGACAAACGGTGCGGCGCGGATTGATTGTTGAGAACAACGATCCCGATCATTCCCAGATGGAAATCTGGGTTCAGGCATCTGTACGATCCAAATAAGGTAACAGGAAGGATATGAAAAGGAAACGATTATTTTCTCTATTGCTTGTATTTTTGCTTTTGACGAGCGTGGTTTTGACGGGATGTGGTGGGCAGAAAGCGGTCGCTGCCCACAATCATCCCATGGCTGCCCTGGAGGATATGCCCACCGATGTGCAGCACTCTGGGCACAGAACGCAAGAAGCGTATCAATTT
>CAZDSN010000080.1:0-10245 GCA_964507675.1 uncultured Ardenticatenaceae bacterium
GATGAGGTGACGCGGCAGCACTTCAAGATTCCTGTGACTGCCTCTGATGGCGTGATTGATCTCATGCGCCGGGCAGTTGCCTCGGACTGGCCCAATGATTTCCGAGGTTTGTGGCACGACATTTTAGGGATGTGCGTGGCGGGGGGAAAAGATACGACTGCCACTGAACGCCGCTTTACCGTCATCATTCGTGGGCTGAGACAGCGACGTTATTGGCGCTTCAAGGCGCAACTGCAGCACGACAACGTTGGCGCGCCCTTTTTATTCATCTGCCTTGCTGACGAGCATGATGCCAGGCGTCAGCAGAATGCCCTGTTTGCGTTGGGCCATGTAGTTATCACCCCTGGCGCGGTAGCCCTGGAAGTAGACTTCAATCCCTACCTAGCGCGCCACGCTGTTGGCGACTGGGGTGCGTTGGATGCTTTTGACTGCCGGCAGAATGATATAGCGGTGCGCAAAGGGCATCGTATTCTTTCCGCGTATGACGTGCCAATCGGAAACGGAGAAATGGAGCGCATCTGGATTATCACGGAAGCCGACAGGTCTACAACGACAATCCTCCTCCCAGAGGAATATTAAGGGGGGATTGGTGTAAGGAAAATATCCCATGCCAACAACTGCTATCAAATTCTTGAAACCTCACCCGGCGCAGATGCGCACAACCTATGACCTGGAAGCGCTGGCTGCGTTGACCTTGCAGATTCATGAGCGCGGTCTGGACAACTGGCAGGTGATAGTTGCTTCGCCTCACGGGGAAGCCTACCACATCATCAGCGGTCACCGGCGTCAGATGGCGCAACTACTAGCCTGTGCCTTGCGCGATTGGCCCCAAGAGCGACCGGATACCGAAATCAGCATCGAGATAGTGCGGACGATGCTCGCCACTTTGGTCGAATCCCTCGGTTCACTGGAAAAGGTCATAGCTTCTTTGCTCGTCAAATATGGCGATGAGGTAGTAGCGTTTGTACCCTTCGAGGGCAGCCAGAAAGCGCAGATTCTGGCCCTGCAAGCAGCCAATTACGGCAGCGAAAAACCAGACGCTTTGGGCATAGCGCACAGTTTTCATCAGGCAGTGCAAGCAGGTGCAACGGCGGAGGAAATTGCGCGCAACAGCGGCCAACATGTGCAGTATGTGTGCAACCACCTGGCGCTCATGGCTGTTCCCGCAGAACTGGCACAGCGCATTGCTGCGGGCGAACTGCCGATGAGCGTGGCCACGGTTGTCGCTGATCTGCCTGAGCCTAGACGTACAGGACTGGCTATTTTTATTCTGGCCAATGAACCAGGTAAGTTAACGGCCAAAGCGATTAAGGAGTGTGCTACGTCTCTCAAGAAATGGCCTGGTCTGCAAATGCCGCTGATAGTTAAGCATCAGGCGCAGCGTAACATCGCGCGCGCCCTAGTGCGATTGTGGGAACAAGTGGTGGAAGCATACCCCGAAGATGCGTATGCCGCGGCGGCGATGCTTATCTACCGCCATTTGCACGATGAACCCTGGCGCAATAAAGAGACGTTGACGCTGTGGTTTCAGGCTTTAGGCGGCGATACTTACTTTGGAGCGACAGACATTAACTGGGCGGCGGTAGTCGAATACCTCATTCCCGAAGTTGCCTGCGCAACCTGCCCCATTGCGCAACTGCCCCGGCAGCAACTTCGTTCTGACCTGTCACAAGGGCAAGGCGGTCCATTGGGAATACCTTGTCGAGTTGGCGAGACGGCCACCCGCTGTATTCATGGACTGGCTGAATCCGACTCGTTTGATTGCCGGGTTCCCTGGGATTGGAGCCATCATCCTGGTGTTGTCAATGAAGGTGGCGAATACCGGGTTAAAAGCTATGAGGATCTGCGCCAAGCATGGCAAGCGCAGGCAGAAAAGGAACGAACCGAGGATGAAGCATCCCCCACCCTGCCTGTTGACGATGGGCAGACAACTACAAAAGAGATGCTCCGACAGAATCAGGGCAAACAACTGGCTACAGATGTGAGCCAACAGCCAGACGACAATACTTACCCAACCCTGCCGGCAAGCGATTCTGGCAGCCTGAAGGAGTCGCCCATCGTCAAGCAACGAGGCCAGATCGCCGATTTTATGCAGCGACACGGGCAGTTAGCTGCCAGCCATCCCGTTGCCACACCCTGTGGCCGCTGCCGGCATCGTTTGGACGGCAGTCCCACCAAAGACGAATCCGTGCCCCATTGCGCCTGGGCGGGGCGGTTACGCAGCGTCATTTTCAAGGTGTTAGAGCCAGACGATCAGCACGCGCCGCGTGTGCCTGTATGCCGGCAATTTGCGCCCAACCAGCCCTGGAACGAACTGATTCCCAACCATCCCTATCCTTCAGGTATTCCGCGCAGTTGGCTTAAAGAACAAATTCTGCACCTGGTTAAGGACGCGAATCGGCACAACAGCGATTGGAACGCCTTCGAGTTCTTGACTGGCAGACCGATGAGCAGCAACGAACCCTACAGCGATTGGTTCCCGCAGCAACTGGATGCGCAAGGTGGCGATTTGAGCCTGGAACAGCTTTTTATGCTGTTCGTTTGGGCGCATTCTGAGTGGCAGCGCGCTCGCCATGGGCCGTTTAGCCTGCCAGTGAATGGAAATGGCGTGCAGTTTGCTATGTACCGGGAACTGTCGTGGAAAGTACCGGGTGATGAATAGGGTTTGACGCAAGTTGCTTCCACCAACTGTTACCTGAAGGAGAAACCATCGTGACAATGCAAACCTATTTGAATGGAAATGGATACCCGGCGGACGCAACTGGACAAACCAATGGATTTGCGTATCAACTGGAAGAACCCGTACAGACCAAAGGATTTGCCGCTACCTACGACCGTAAGTTCAATTGCGGCAACTTTGAATCTCTGGCGGCTGCTATCACCATCTGGGTGAAGACCAGCGTTCCCGAAGGAGAAACGTTTGATCTCCATCACGCGCGCGAGCGGGTGCGGCAAATGGCGCGCACAAACGTGCGCGGGCAGTGGCTCCGCTTTCAGGGCAGCCAGGAAGCC
This sequence comes from uncultured Ardenticatenaceae bacterium, assembly GCA_964507675.1. Taxonomy (GTDB): domain Bacteria; phylum Chloroflexota; class Anaerolineae; order Promineifilales; family Promineifilaceae; genus JAGVTM01. Next base: position 3,013 of record CAZDSN010000080.1, read on the forward strand.
GTCTTTCTTGGTTTGTACCCTCCCCTAGATGGGCACGAAGATCCTATCTTCGTCCGTACCGTCAGCGTTAGCCTGGAGTACCGCGTTAATCTGGGAAATTACCAATCCATCACCCCCGGTTACACTGATTGGGCAGACCTGCGCCACATTGCCGGCAGCCCAGCGGAGTTACATATTGCCCTGGAACGCATGTGGCAATCGTTGTGGGCCAACGTGAAGGATGAAATTGCCCGCGCTCGCGGCAACGGTCCTACGGACGCGTTTCTTGGCTTACCTGCTATCAAAATCGAAGACCTGACGGCTGCCGCCGCACCCGCCAAAGAACGGCATTAGCCGGTACTCCCCTGGAAATAAACCTGCCTGTCGCAGGCTGTTGCCGAGTATGAGCCGCTTCCACTTTCCTGGTCGGTGACGGCAGCACTGTCTTTCCTATCAGGATTTTGGAGGTTCCTATGTCTGCTGTTGCTTATATTTTGCGCCGCCCTCTTGTAGCTCGCAGACCCACCCGTTGGGATATCCATGCCCGTTATGCCTTACGCTGGCCTGATGAGACCCTGACCCTACCCACCGGAACCTGGCTGCTGGCGCTGCCCGCTCCTGGGGATGAAAGCGATGCCAATTCCCATCTCCCTCACTACCGCCTGGTTGATGGCCGGGTAGTGGCATTGGATGCGCCCTTGACTGTGTCACAAGCTGACTTGTTGACCGACGCCCAGGCGCTGACGGCTTTGACTGCTTATCGCCCATTGGAACAAGCCATTCGGGAAGATTGGGGACTGTGTGTAGAACAAGTAGACGCCACGCCCCCCTTTCGCCTTATTCAGTGTCCCCTTTGTAGCGGAACCGCCTTCACTACCGTCGCCTTTGCCGAAGTGTGGTGTGATAGTTGCCACGCTCAGTTCAGTGTGCGCCATACCGCAGGCGATCCTGGCTTCGTGGTGGATTGCACCTGGCGTTATTACCAATACCGGGCTGCTTACTATGTCGTGCCCCGCAGCGACGATCTGCTGTTGACAATGGTTTGCAAGCGCGGTGGGGATCCCCTTGACTTGAGTTGTAAAACGCACTGTCATTGCCTGGAAACTCAGGCGGCTGTTACTGATGGGCAGGATGGTTCGTTGCGCGCCGGGCTGCACGCCTGCGCCCTGGGCGATGTTTATGACTGGTCGTTTTATGGGTCTGTTCCTGTGGCTTATCGCCACGAGCGACAGGAGGGTCACCAACTAATCTGGCCCGATACTTGCTTTGAACAAGAACAAAAGGGCTGCCTGGAAGCATGGCCGCAAATGGCCTTTGCCCGGATGCTGGGAATGGCCGCAGCAGAACGACAGCGGCTGGAGGAAGCGATCCGTCTGCTGGCACGCCATGTCCCCGACAACCATGACAAGGTTGACCTCATCAACTGGCTGCAGGATTTGGCAGCGCGACCATCTCGCGCTCCTTACCTTCCCAGCCGCAGCCCCTGGCCACAGCGCCGTCATCTTCAGGCGGGGGAAAAATATTTATTGCACCGTTGGTTGCTGCAAAGAGAAAAAGAGCGCGATTGGATAACGGCTGTTCCCGTCTGGCTGGTAGTGACGGACATTGCGGAGGATAGCTACAGTCACAAGTGGCGCGTGGTGCGGGATAACATCTGCCCCCATTGTGGTAGGGCAGTGACAGTCGCGGATATGTCTCAGTCTGTAGATGCGGAACGATTGTGGCAGGCGCCGCATGGCTACTGCCGGGAGACATGGCGCATCCACGCCTGGCAGCCAACGCTGTTTGATTCAGCCTGACCCCCGTTTTCCCAAGTTGGCTGACGTAATATTTTCCTGACAATCATTTGCAGAGGTGCATCATGCCCCATCTTAAAGTGTACCACAACCCCCACTTTCCCTTTTATGATGGCGACCATGGCCAGATTATCCTGCCTGCACAGCCTGTCGCCACTGTAATGGCGCCAGATAGCCTGCCCCTGCCCGCGTTGTTGGAGGTAGGTTACACCCAAACGCAGCATGGGTATGACCGCGATAGCTGGTTTAATAATCCTCAGGTATTGCCCCATCTGCGCAGCACATCTGTTGGCGATCTGATTACTGACGGCAATGGCAATCTCTACGTGGTGGAAAGCGTTGGTTTCCAACCTTACCAGCCCCAAACAATTGCTCCAGCACACCAACTGGCGGAAGCGTATCGGTCGTTGCAAGCGGCTATTGCTGAGACAGATATACAGGCTGTGTTGCCGTTGGTGCAGCGCACGCTGGTTGCTCTCCAACACACCCTGGCTGCCGAAGATTATTCTGTCAGCGAATCTCTCGACAGGAGGTATTCCCCATGACGATGCAGCTTCCCCTTATTGTTTATAAACCAGACGTATTCGTCCCACATCCACGCCGCCGCGTTTGCGACTTGCCGGCAGAAGACCGGCCATTGTACCGTTTGCACCACTGTGGCAGCGAAGCGTTGGCGACAGGCGAACTGTTAGCGTTAGTATTGGGGACAAGCGACGCGCCTGGTCTGGCGCAGGATTTACTAGATCGCTTTGGCTCGCTGCATCAATTGGCGCGGGCCGGCAAAGAACAGTTGATGCAGATACGCGGCATTGGCGAGGCGCAGGCAGCTCGCCTGGTGGCCGTGTTGGCATTAAGTCGCCGCCTGCAAGCGCCGCCTGCGGATGAGCGACCATCCATCAAAAGTCCGGCAGATGCAGCACAACTACTGCTGCCGCGCCTGAGTCACCTGACCCAGGAGGAGTTGCATGTCATTCTGTTGGACACGCGCAACCGGGTGTCAGGGGTGCAGGCCATTTATAGGGGCAGCTTGAATACCAGCGTTGTCCGCATTGGCGAGCTGTTTCGTCCGGCCATCGAAGCCCATGCGGCAGCCATCATTGTGGCCCATAACCATCCTTCGGGGAATCCTACCCCCAGCCCGGAAGATGTGACTGTGACACGTGAAATTGTCAAAGCCGGGCGGCTACTGAGCATTGAAGTACTAGACCACGTGATTATTGGCAGTGGCAGCCACACGAGCCTCAAAGAACGTGGTTTGGGTTTCGACTAATTCCCCCTTCCTTCTTTGGAGCAGTCCTATGAATGCACAAGTTACCCGTTCTGCTGATGGGCACACGTTCGAGTTGTTTATTGCCGGCAAACAACACCGCTATGCCAACGACAAAGAAGGTAAACGACAGGCGATCCTGGATGGCCTGTCAGCTATTGCCACCGTTGCCATAGAGCAGGAGGTCTATCTGCCCAGCAACGCAGCGTTACAACTGGTCGCAACTGTGCTTTACCCCGATGGCATCCGTACTGAAGCGGCCTATGTGACAGCATGTGAGGTGGCGGAGAAAGCGTGTGCCCATCTGGGCTATGGGGATGAGGTACAATTAGGCCCACCCCACGTACCCTTTACCGCACGGGGCGCATACCGTAAACGGTATCCTCCAGTAGAATCACGGTTAGTGTTGGATGAACTGGCGCGGGCGGGAATGAGTAACATCGAGCCGCGACAGGAAGCTCCATGCGCGCTGCTGTGGAATAAGGCAGGGTTAGCCGTTTATGGACGCTCCTGGGGCCAGCTTACGCCTGCGCAGCAGAGTTTGATTCAAGTCCAGGTAGACGAAATAGTCACACAGGCTGGATGGGAGAAAAACGCCAGTTCTGGGTCGGGTACTTACATGAAACCGCTGCCCATTAACGTTGCTGCGGTTCGCAGTCGCTTGATGGAGTGGTTGCGTCAGGAGAAAGGGCGACCCGTCTCCGTGGACAGTGTTATCTATCAGGTACAAATCGGGGCTTATGGTCGTCGTTTTTACGCCAGTGAACTGTCACCAGCGTTGCAGGCCATCATCAGTGAGGCGCTGCAGGCTAATGGCTACCACCCCACTCCAGAGGAAGATGAGTACCTTCCCACCCCCATCCCCCTTTCTGCCGCCATAGAGGTAGATATTGGGGCGAAACTCACAACGATAGCGCCTGTAATGACGTCCCTGGGGCCATGCCTGATGCTGCGGGATTGTCTGGCTGTCGTGCAGGCTACGACGCAGGTAGAAACTATTAACGAGTGGCAAATAGAGCAGTTGGTACAAGAAGGTGCGCTCGGCCGGGCGCTGCGGCAAATGGGATATAAGACGGAACTGACCTGGTGCCAGGCATACCAGTTCCAGCCGCGATTGGGAGATGAGCGTGCTCACCAGGTCATCCTCAAAGAAGTACGGGTGCAAAACGACCCCGACCGGAAGCTCTCCCTGGCCAAAGGGCTGGCTGTCTACACCCCCGCTATTACCATTGATGATATGGATGATACGCTTGTCTATTTGGAGATGATCGGCGCCAGACAGTCCGTTAAGGCAAACTGGGCTGCGCTGGTCGGTGGGGAAAAGGTGCATTGGATTGGTCGCAAGCGGCTGCGGCTAGAGGGAATGAAGAATCACGTGAAGATACAAAGCACCCTGCCCTGTGGTTGGACCGACCACATCCTCATTCACAAGCAGGCCAGTTTGCAGGAGATGAACCCAGGACAGCCTTTCTATCTCCTGGACGATGGCGTACATCCGATTCCACCATTGTTTTATGCGATGCTGAACAAGAGTCTGGCGCTGCCGATGCTAGAAGGTTGGGCGAGCTATCTATGGCAAAACGGACGGGAACATAACCTGATTGCGCTGTTAGATGATGGGGAAGGACAGGGATATGCGGCATGGCGGGTGATGCCGGCATCCGAGGCGTGGCAGGAGATCACAGAAAGCGGATTAAAGCGCCGACAGATAACCTTCTAAGGCATTGCGTTAAAGCTACCGTTTGGGTATTCACCACAAGTTCTTTTTTTGACCAACACTTCGCGCCCCCAATAATTGAGCGGTAATGCGGTAACGGGCCATCTTCTGGTAATAGAGGAGATGGCTTTTTTGTTGCCTGCCGCGTTGAAGATTCCCCTCTATTCTTTACCCTTTCCAAAGGAAGCACACCATGAGCCGATTAGCGAACGCGGAAAAAGCGGGGTATTTCCCCCTACCCTCTTCCGTAACCAACCTGATTATCTCCCACATCGCTGCCCCACATGGCGGGCGTATCCTTGACCCGTGTGCGGGCGAGGGAACAGCGCTGGTTGCCTTTGCGGAAGCGTTGGGGCTGGAGCCTTTCGGAGTAGAACTACACGAAGGCCGGGTCCAGGCTGCTCGCGCTGCGGTAAGCCAGTTGTTGGCAACGCGGGCGGTGACGATCAACAATGCGGATGCATCGCTTACCACCCGCATTCTCCACGACAGCTACCTCAGCCTGACGACCGCGCGCGGCGGCTACAACTTCCTCTATCTTAATCCACCTTATGATTATGACGACGAGGATGATGGCGATCGCCGCGGTCGCCTGGAGTACCAATGGCTGGTAAACACCCGTTCCTGGCTGCAAGCAAGGGGCGTGCTACTCTGGGTTGTGCCGCAGCATATGCTGCGCTTCCGCAAAGCTACCCGCTACCTGCTTTCCTGGTACGATCAGGTGCAAATTTATCGCTTCCCTGATGAACCATATGAGCGGTTCCAGCAAATTGTTCTCTTTGGTTTGCAGCGACCCAAAGCGGTTGTGCCAGAAGGTGAGATAGTGGAGAGATGGGCACAGATGGCGATCGAAAAAGAAGCGCTGCCCCCGCTGACTTCAGCCCACACACCCACCTACATCTTGCCGCCGTTGGTTGTCAAGCCGAGGAGTTTCAAGTTTCGTTCCCAATTCGTAGATCCCCGCGACGCTCTGGCAGAAGCGCAGCGGTTGGGTCCCCGGACGTCAGCCGCATGGCGCACGCATCTGGATCCCGGAAGTGCGCGCATCCCGCTGCAGCCATTAACCCCTCTCAAAATTGGACATATGAATAGCATCATCGCCGCCGGCCACTTGAATAACCAGGTGTTGGCGGCAGACGCCTGTGACGAGTCAGGTCGCTACGATGAACGGCTGCTTATCAAGGGACGCAGCTACAAAGTGACCCGTACTGAGGAATATGAGGAACCGCTACCTGATGGTCGTACCCGAGTGACCCATCTGGAAACAGAAAATGTGGTTACGGATGTGATGACGATAGACACAGCGGGCCAGGTCATCAGCTACAAAGGGGCAGCGCTGGAACAGTTTTTGCAAAAGTGGATTACCTATCTGACGGGCATTATTGCGCGGGATTACCCGCCTGTATACCGTTTTGACCTCAATGGTTATGGAGAGATACTCAACCGATTGAGCAAACGGCGGCCCATTCCGGGAATGAACGGGAAGACGGGGCTGCTGCCGGCACAGAAACACGCCGCTGCTGCCGCGCTCACCCGCCTGGAGACCGAACGCGACGCTATCATCGTGGGTGAAATGGGTACGGGCAAGACCAGTCTGGCTGCGGCTATCGCCGCTGGTCGTTGTGCGCGCCGTACAGTGGTTCTTTGCCCGCCTCACCTGGTAGACAAATGGTTGCGGGAATGCCAGATTGTCTGGCCCGGCGTGCGCGCGATGCACTTGCAAACCATCAGCGATGTAAACCAGTTCTTTGCTGACCAGCCTGACAACGCGCCATTGGTTGGCGTCCTCAAGCAGACCACCGCCCGCAGCGCTTCTGGTTGGGAACATGCCTATGTCTATGGCGGCCCAGCCAGTCACAGTTATGGCAGCAGCGGCTATACGGATATCTTTCGCCCCTGGGGAAATATCCTTTCTGCGCGTCACTTACTCGATCTGCCGGCAGAAAAACGTCCGCTGACAGAACGACAAATCCAGGCGCGACAGCAGCGGGGTATTCACTGTCCTATATGTGGCGCAGTCCAGTTCATCAGTGGCCGACCCCTGGATGTGGGGGAACTGAAATCCGCCACTCGCGTGTGTAGTAATGATCGATGCCGCTCTCCCTTGTACCAGTTTACACGACGGCGCAGCGAATCCCAGGCGCGCGGCAGCTTCCACCTATACGCGGAACGCGAGAGAGCTATCCGCGAGGCCATTGACAGCGATTTGCCCCACCCGACTTACCCTCTACCCCATCACTTGCACGGCTACGGCAAGACCCCACTGGCGGGATATATTAAGCGACGAGCCAGGGGTAAACTAGACCTTCTTATTGTGGATGAAGTCCATCAATACAAAGGCATAGATAGTGACCAGGGGTACGCCGCTCACCACCTGGCGCAGGCTGCCCAAAAGTAGGTAGCTCTCACAGGCACCATTTATGGCGGTAAGGCTTCCAGACTTTTTTACCTGCTTTTCCGCCTTTATCCAGAAT
>CAZDSN010000081.1:0-10229 GCA_964507675.1 uncultured Ardenticatenaceae bacterium
GATCTGGTCTTCCAATTCTTGATTAAAGGCGTCCACGATGCGCGTCAACAACAGCGCCGTTTTCACGCTGAGCCAGCGCGTGGCATAGAAGTAGTCCAGCATAGGCAAATCGGTACGGTCCGCTAAAGACAGCGCCGCCAGGTCGGCCAGGGCCAATGAAAGTTCGGCCTCTACGGGCTGCCCCTGGTGATCGGTGACGCGCACGGTGAAGTTCACCGTATCTCCCGGCCCCAGCGTGGCGCGGTCGGGCGTAATCTGCACGTTTAGCTGCTGCTCTTCCCGTTCCACCGTGAACTGCGCCATGCCCACTTTGAAGTCGGGGGTGGGGTTGGTTTCGTCTACGCCTTTGATCACCACCACGGTGATGAACACGTTGGGGGCCATGTCGCCCGTGATGGGCAGGCGGTAGATGGTGCTGTTGCCGCTCAGGCGCAGCACTTCGTACTGCTTGATGTGACCGCGTTCGACGGTGACCAGGGCGCTGGCTTCGCCCTGGAACGGCGAGGCAATCAAGACTTCCGCCACATCCCCTGGCTGGTAGCTGCCGGCATCCGTAATCAACTCAAAACTGTGATCATTCACCCGCCGCCAGGAGACGTATTCAGCGCCGGCAACCCAGGCATAGGTAGATGCCTGCATTTCATTCCCCTGGCTGTCGCGGGCGGTGACCACCGCGCGGTAAACGCCGCCCTGCGCGGGCGTGAACGACACCTCCGCCTGCCCGCTGGCATTGACGGTAACGGCAGGGAAGTTGGCGGCCGGGATTTCTTCGACCGTGGTACGCCAGATGGTCTCTCCCTGCTCGTTTTCTTCTTGCACGCTGTACCAGCGCCGTTCCACAATGTCTACGGAGACGGTCTGGCCGGGGACGGGGTTGGCGTCCCAATCTACCGCCACGATATTGAAAGTGAGTTCTTTACCCGCTTCGCCGACGTAACTGGCGGGGCGAATGCCGGCATACACCAATCCCTGATGCACGACCGCCGTTGTCCGCCCGCTGACGGCGTTGCCGGCAATATCCTCCACCGTGGCTTCGATAATAAAGGATTGGCTGCCCGTTTCTTCGCCCAACTCCGCCGGAATCTGTACCGTGAAACGGCCCGTCGCGTCCGTCTGCCCGGCGCCGCTGGCGATCAATTCTTGCGGCTGGTAATAAAAATCGAAGTAGTTGCCGCTGTCTCGTTCATCGTTGACAAAGCTGAAGCGGCTGAGATTGCCGGCAGGCTGGAAGAAGTAATCCATAGACAGCACCGCCCAACTGACCGCGCCGTTGATAACTGCGCCGCCAGAGAAGAACTGGGCGTCAACGGTAACGTCTATCTCCCCTCCCGCCAGCGCTTCCGGCGGGTCGCCACTGACGTTGACCTGGAACGTGGGTTTACGGTACTCAGCCACGTTGAAATAGCCGCCGCCAATGTAACGGTCAACGATCATCACGTTAATGCCGTACCCTCCCAGGACGGCTTCCTGATCCAGGGTGACCTGGGCGGCAAAGCTGCCAAACTCGGAGAGCGGTATCTCTTCGTCGAAGATTGTGCCATTGTAGCTGGTAATGTTGACGTGCACGGTCTCAAAGGGGGGCAGGCTGTAAGCCAGGTCGTCGTTCAGCCGCACGATGCCTTTGAAGGAGACCACCTGGCCCGGCCGGTAAATGGGGCGATCCGTGTATACGTAAGCCGTTGGTTCGTTGGGGCGCAGGTAGTAGTCGGTGTAAATGCCAAAATCGTACGGGTTGACGCCTTCCTGCCAACTGCTGATGGCTGCGCCAAACAACCCGTCAGCCTCGGCAAAGGCGTAGTACCAGTTGCCATACTCGGTGCTCAGGTTCAGGTCGTGGCGGTAGACAATGCCGGCATCATCCGTCGCCTCCCGAAACACCTGGTTAAACGAGCGGTCATACAGCGTCACAGGCACGTTGGCTAAAGGCTGCCCGCTGGCCAGATCAGTGACCCACACCATCGCCTCCGTCGCCGTTGTCTTCAGCATCAGGTTAGCCGTGCCCATGATGACCGTTTGCGTTTGCAAGTGAGCCAGGTCGTGCTGCACCTGCGGCGAATCCAGGGTCAGGAAATAGAGGCCAGGGGGCAGCGCCGCTTCGTTGGCCAGCATATCGAAACGTTCGTATCCCTTCTCATTGAGATCGGCGGCGACGGGCTGCGCCTGCTGCCAGACCACCGCTTCGATCCCCGGCGTAAAACTCAAGCCGTTGATGTCCCCCCTGGTCAATCTACCAAACTGCTCTGGGGTGAGACGGTATAGAGCCACATCCAGTTGGCGCACATTGCGGTGTTCCACCCAGGCGGCGGTAGAGCCGCCAGGGCGATAGAGGGCCAGGTTATTGGGGAAGCTGAAGTTGGCCTGGGGATCGTAAGCAGTGGTAGTAAAGGTAATCGTTTGTTCCTGGCTGATGACATTTCCATACGGGTCAGCCATGCCCGGCAAGATGCGCACCGTATACGTCGTGGAGGCGGCTAACCCGTAGAAGCGCAAACTGCGATCCCACCGGTCGTACTGCCCGTTGACGTCGCCGGCGATTTCTGGCGTGAACAGCACTTTGCCTTCCAGACTGGCGCGATCCATGGGCGAGGCAAAGTTCAGGTAGAACACACTGGAAAACTGGCTCTGGGTTTCGCCGTTGGCTGGGATGCTGGAGCGCACCGCCGGGGCCAACACCGTGGTGGCGTGCCAGGTAAAGCCGTTGTCCAGCCGCCCGCCAAACGAGGAAAGGGCGCTGTCGCTGAGCGTCAAGGTATAGCGCGTGCCCAGCGCCAGCGCCTGCGTGGGTGTAAAGGTCACAGTGACAAATTTATCATCCCAATCAAAAACAAAAGGAACGGGAGCGCCGCCGCCTGCCGGCGTCAGGCTGATCGCTGCTTCGGTGCTGTCCGGATCCATGGGTTGGGTAAACAATATCTGGAAGTCCTGATCCAATGGCAGGTCTGTGAAATCATCGCCGGGTGCGGTGGTCAGGTCTGGCAGCGCGAAATAGTCGTAGGTGGGCGCGGTGACGGTGAAGGAATAGGTGTAGTCAGCGGGAAGCTGCGCTCCGGTGGCGCTAAGGGCGTTAATCACCTCTGCGGCTACGGTCACGTCATACGTCTGGCGACCAATCAGCGGCCCATCCGGTCGAAACACGTAGACAGAGGTGTTGATCCACTCGCCTGCACCCGCCGTCGCTGGCGTAATTTGCAGTGGATTGGGCAGATCGGGCTGCGCCGACGCCATTTGCAGCGGCACGACGGGCCGGTTGAAAATAACGGTAATGGTGGAATCAATCGCCGCCGCAGCCGTGCCGGGGGCGGGCGATACCTGACTGACTGCCAGGTCGCCAATACTGGCAAACTCCAGCGTCAACCCTTCCAGCAGCGATTCGCCCGCGCTGCTGCGGGCGCGGTCGGAGAGAATAATCCGATAGCGAGCGTTGGGTTTGAGCGTCTGGGTGGGTTGGAAGCGCAGCGCCCGCGCCTGGGGCCAACTGGCGACCCCGTCTACGGCTGCGCCCGCATCATCCACCACGGAGAGGGCCGCGGCGGTGGCGTCCTGATCCATTGGTTGGTCGAAGTAGACCTCAAAGTAGCCGTCCAGAGAGATTTCGGCCCCTGGCGGTGGGTTTTGACCGACCACAATGGGCGCAACTGCCGCTTCCCCTGGGGGGATAAGACCGGGCGTAGGGGTGACCGGCGGTGTGGTGGGACTGGGTACGGCGGTTACAGTCGCCGGAATGGGCGTAGGCGTCGGTTCTGCCTGCCGGCGGCAGCTCATAGTCAACAGGAAGACAGCAATGACCAGGCATAGGGTAAAAGCGCGTGGGCGGGACATCTGTTTGCTCCGTGTGAAAGTTCTGCCCTGGCGGCAGAACAAAAACTCAGGAAATTCCTGACTGAGAATACTATACACCAAAATGGCATCGCCGCTCAACCCCCAATGCACGATTCCCGTACGACACCTGACCGCGGCCTTCATTTCACAAATTTTAACCAGACTACTTGCCAGGGGTGGGGTCCTAGAGGGCGATCGGCGCGCAGCGCCCCTCGCCCTCTCCGAAAAGCCCCCTTCCCTGGGGGTCTGAATCATTCCCTTAAGCCTCAAACCAGCCCGTCCTACCGGGTTGCCTATCTTTGTATGTGTCCTCTATCCGCGCCAATCAGCGTCCTACTTCTGCGTTAATCAGCGTCCTATGTTCTCTTGCCGAAGCACCTGGTTGAGGATTTAATAGTAAGGGGGGGATCCGATGCAACAGCGTATCCAGGAGGAAGAAATGATGAAACACAAAGCCGCCCCCATGGGTCTCGCCCTTTCCCTGTTAATCGTGTTGGCGTTAGCCGCCCTCACGCAGCGCGCCGCCGCCGCCGCCAACCCGCCCCAGGTCATCATTCCCGACTACCCCTTCTGGCCCAACGACACATACACCGTCAGCCAGCCCGTCATCCTCTACCAGGCAGACAACTACTGCGCCGCCGCGCCAGAGCCAACGGCGGTGGAGTTCTTCCTGGGCAGCATGGCGTATGGCGCGTTTGATAGCTTGTGCCAGATGCCGGCATCCCTCACCGACGAACTCCTGGGCAACCTCTATCTTTCAGGTTACTTTGGCGGCCTCTGGCTGCGGGACAGCCTGGGGACGGCGCAGGCGAACCAACTGGCGGCCCAAATAGCCGCCCAAATGGCCGCCTACCCCAACAGCGACCTGCTGGATTGGCTCATTTTTCACGGGCTGGTCAACGGCGCCGGCCAACAAGTCGCCCTGGCCCGCACCGGCAGCTACACCGAAGTCCTGACCCAAACCCGCCAATCCCTGCCCGGACAGCTTTCTACCTTTGGCTACAATCTGGGCTACGTCGAAGTGCTCCTGGAAAACCCGCCCGAAGGCATTACGCCCGACCCCGATGTACTCATTTGCGGCGACTATTTCCTCGACTGCCAGAGCGCCTACCTGGACCTGGGCATTCTGACCTACTTTGCCCCCGCCCTGGCCCACTTGCAAAACCCCGGCACGCCGCTGTGGTGGCGCATGGATCAGTTGGTGCAGACGGAAGGCGTGCCCGCCGAAGCCATGGGGCGCGCTGTCTGGGAAGCCATTCTGGCCGATAACCCCATAGCCCCCGCCGCCTACGAGCCGCTGCTCGATTTGAGCGCCGGCTTCTTGCTGGTGTCCGAAGCCACCGTGCTGGCAAACATGACCGCCTGGGCAGAGCAGCAGCCCGCCGCCGGACGCTGCGGGCTGCTGCTAAATGCCGGCCTGTCCACCTGGGCTGGCGCTTATTTTATGGGCCTGGCCTCCGACGCGCCTGCCGGCACATTCCCCGAACTCATCTGCCAGCCCGAAAGACTGGAGCAGTCTCCAATACTGCTCCAGTCTCTGACCACTCGTCACTGTTCACTGTTTTCAGTCGTCTCCGCGTGAAAAATAGCTCCTAGTCGCGCATCGCCCTGCAACAAATAGAAAGCGCGATAGCGCGACAGGTTCCACGACTGCCAGCGCCGCCAGCTCGTGTCCTCTGACAAGGCGGATAGCCGGTCTGCCAACCCTTGCGTCAAAAATTCCGCCCGCGTCATTTCGCACTTAATCTCGCCCGGGTCAGGCATTTCCGGGTTGCGCCCGCAAGCCGGATTGGGCAGCAGTTCTTCATCCCCCTGCACAGCCGCCAGCGCCGGCAGCAATGCCGGCACAGCGTCATGCGACAGCGTGTTTAGATAGAGTACATCCAGATCGCCCGTTGCCAGATAGCGGGCCACATTCTGGCGCGCAATAAACGCATCCGGGTTGATCACATTCAGCGTACCTAGAAAGCCCACCGCCGCCGCCAGCAACCCCAGCGCAAACCACTCCGGTCGCCGCCACAGCGTCAGCAGGAACCAGACCAGCAGCGCCCCCAGCCACCCCATAAACAGATACACAGCCAGCCGCAATTGGGTATAGCCATAGGCGGCTTCGTATAGATTCATGCGTCGCCAGGCGGACGCCAGCATTACCAACACCATGACCACCATCAGCGTACTCAGCGCGTTAAACAGCTTAAGCTGTCGTTTGCTTTCCCGCCTGGTCAGCCAGTTTAAGCCGAGAATGAGCGTGAGGGACAGCACAGCCACAGTGACCAATTCAAAGAAGCCGCGCCGGGCATATTCCGCATAGCTGTAATCCGTTATGTTTATGTTGCGGACGCCGCCGAACAGATAAGTGAACTGCACCATCACGAAGAGGCTAAAGAGCAAATTGACCAGCCCGAGCAAAATAGCTGTTTCTGTAAAGCCCCAGGCCACGGCGCGAGGAATCCTGTCCAGTATTTTTTCGACCAGGCCATGATCTTCCTTTGCGCCTGCCCGTTCCAGGGCGAAAACAATACCCCCGCCCAACAGCCAGGTCAACAGTCCAATCAGGAGCATCCGCCAGATCAATTCTACCACCTGGGGCATGATCTGCAGATTCCACACGGCTTCTACATATTGGGCGAAGATGGCGTCGGCGGAGCTTAGCAGCAGAGTGAAAATAGCTAAAACGGGTAGCGATAGCAGCAGGCCGCGCAGGATGGGAGCCAGGTGGCGGCGGGTACGGTGGGGAATGTCGCTGACCGCCGCGCTTTGCGTGACCAGGGGAACTGTCCGCAGCAGGCTGCTGCCGCCTACGCGCGCGGGCAGCAGCAGCGCGCCCATTGTAGTCAAGGCCGCCGGATGTCCTCCCGCATAAAAGAAGAGCAGGTAGCTGAGCAGAACCAGCACGGCCAGGACGTTGAAGGTGGTCAAAGCAGGGTTGGCGCGAATGCTGGCCATGCCGGCAAAAAACAGCAGCGGTGGCAGCAGCCACAAATTCTGCCGGCGGGGCGCTACGGCTGCCGCCCGGCTGGCGTAGCCAAACACTGCCAGAAACAGCAGCACAAACAGCAGCAGCGAAATCCCCACCGCTTTGCCATAAAACAACAGATCGGCGCTCCAGCCCAGAGCCAACGCCAGCGCCAGTACCCGGTTGGTTTGCCTCGAATTCGCGGTGACAGTCAATTCAGTCATGGTAAGTACAGTCCTGTTTTGGCAGTAATTTCTGCCTGATTTTAACGCGGTCGCGTCATGGAAGCGCCTAACATCATACCCAATATGAGGGCGATAAGGGCGATAATCAAAAGGGTGGACAGGCTAATGGCAAATATCATTTCTTTCCTTCCTGGCCGGGCTTTGTCGCCAGCAGACACGCCAGCAGTCAACATTTAGTATGATGTGAACAGTGTACGCGAAAGATGAAAGCATTCCCACCCCTCAGTTGCCTTAACGCACGCACTCAAGTGCTTGACGTGGAGGTTCCCGATCTGCCATGCTACAATACAATTTGAGAAGCTGAACTTCCACCTTCTACCTTCTTCCTTCTACCTTCTTCCTTTCTTCCTATGTTGTCAATTTTACTGGTTGAGGATAATGAAAAACTGCGCCCCGCCCTGAAGGTGGGGCTGGAAAACACGGGCCAGGTAACCGTGCGCCATGACTGCGCCACCGGCGAAGCGGCGCTGGAGTTTTGTCTGCTGCAGCCGCCCGATGCAATTCTAATGGACGTGCAGTTAGCCGGCAGCATGAACGGCATCGAAGCCGCCGTCGCCATCCGCCGTGAATATCCGCGCCTGCCTGTCGTTTTCTATTCGATTCAGGATGACGACGCTTACTACCGGGATTTCCGGCGTGCCGGCATTCTCAGCCACTACGCCTACGTCCGCAAAAGTAACTACCTCCTGCCCGCCATGATCGTGCCCCTGCTGCGCGACGCCGTGCAGGGGCGCAGCTTTATTGATCCGGACATTGAATCCCGCGTGCAGGAAGTGCGGCACAAAGACGCCAATGCGCCTATGGCCCTGCTGGAACCTAACGAACAGGTCGTCGCCCGCATGTTGGCGCACGGCTTGAGCAACGAACAAATAGCCGCCCGCCTGGGTTTCCGCGACAAGCGCACCATCAGCCGCATTAACGGCCAGATTTATACCGCCTGGGGCTTAAACCAGACCGCCGCCGATGAAAAAGTCGCCCGCACCCGCGCCGCCCTCATCGTCGCCGCTGGCCGCCTCATCCAATGGGATGACGCCGGCCGCCCATCTGTCATGAACGAGCGGGGCGAATGGGTCCCCTGGGAGGCGTCATGAGCGGCAACCTGGCGCTGGATTGGGTCATCATGGCTGTTTCCCTGTGCAACACAGTGCTGCTGGTGTGGTTAGGGTTGACGGTCTTATTTAATTCCGACCGGCGGACGTGGGGTATCTGGCTGGCCAGCGGCGGGCTGCTGTTGGGTGGCGCATTCTTTGTCAGCCACACCGCCATCGTGGGGCAGGGCTTAATCCAGTTGAGCTGGTGGAGCATGATTTTCTGGTGGACGGCAGGACTGGCGCCGGCCATTGCGCTCCCCTTTGCCTGGTACGTTGTCACTTTATGGTACGCGGGTTTTTGGGAACCGTCTCCGTCAGGGCTGCAGCGGCGACAGCGCCCCTGGTTTATCCTGGTTTTGTGCCTGCTCAGTATGGGGCTGGCCGGGTTGGGGGTAGGCGTCTTTTTGTTGTCCGTGCCGGCGCCAGAGTTTGCCAATTTGCGCCTGTTTATTCGCTGGTCCATTGCCGGCATTCCCCTGCTGGCGTTGGGCTACTCCGGCTATGTCATCCTGTGTATTGGCCTTTCTCTGGATGCCTTGCGCCGCCCCGGCCCCTCCGCCCGCGTCATGGGCGCGGTGGCCCGGCAGCGCGCTCGCCCCTGGCTGGTCGGCGCAGCCCTAGCCCTGCTGCTCGTCAGCCTGCTGGTGGCGGGCGTGATGCTGTGGGTCGTGCAAAGCGCCCAGCGTCTCTCTTTTTATGAATTCATTCTGACGGCGCGCCGCGCCATTGCCTGGATAGATTTGTTGGTTGCCGGCATCATCAGCCTGGCCATTCTCTTGCTGGGGCAGGCCATTGTCTCCTACGAAATCTTCACCGGACGCAGCCTGCCCCGCCGCGGTTTGCAGCGCCACTGGCGGCGCGCCGTCATTCTGGCTGCCGGCTATGGTCTCATTGGCGGCGGCGCCGCCGTCATCCAGTGGCATCCCGTCTACCCGCTGCTGCTGACCACGCTGCTCATGACCCTCTTTTTCGCCCTGTTTAGCTGGCGCTCTTACGCTGAACGCGAACGATACATTGACCATTTGCGCCCCTTTGTGGCCAGCCAGGGGCTTTACGACCAACTCCTTACAGACACCGCCTCGCCTGTAGTAGAGACTGCCACCCCCTTTCACACCCTATGCGCCGACGTTTTAGGCGCGAAGGTCGCCTATCTGGTGGCTTGGGGACCGCTGGCGCCACTTGCCGGGCCGCCGTTGGTTTACCCCCCCGCCACGACAGCGGCTGCGCCTTCCGTTGAGTCACTAGTCAGCCAGTTTACCGCACCTGACAGCCGCAGCGTGGCCGTTGCCCCCCCAGATTACGGCGGCGCGATCTGGGCCGTGCCTTTGTGGAGCCAGCGAGGTTTAATTGGCGTTTTTCTGTTGGGGGAAAAGCAAAATGCCGGCTTGTACACCCAAGAAGAAATCGAGATTGCCCGCATCAGCGGCGAACGGCTGATTGACACCCAGGCCAGCGCCGAAATGGCGCGGCGATTGATGAT
The DNA here is from genome assembly GCA_964507675.1 of uncultured Ardenticatenaceae bacterium. Classification (GTDB taxonomy): domain Bacteria; phylum Chloroflexota; class Anaerolineae; order Promineifilales; family Promineifilaceae; genus JAGVTM01. The sequence goes on from CAZDSN010000081.1 coordinate 9,592, forward strand.
TTTGCAGCGGGAACGGCTGGCGCAAAGCCAGGTCATTGACCAGCAAACGCGGCGCGTGCTGCACGATGAAATCTTGCCTGGTTTGCAGACCGCCCTGATCAGCCTCAGCAGCGCCGCCGCCAGCGACACAGTGACCTCCGCCATCGCCCAGTTGAGCCATACCCACCGCCAGATAGCCGACCTGCTACATGCCATGCCTACTACCAGCGCGCCAGAAGTGGCCCGGTTGGGGCTGCTGCCGGCATTGCAGCGGCTAACCGAGCGGGAATTCGCCCATGCCTTTGATGAAGTAACCTGGCAGGTGTCGCCCGCTGCCGCGCAGCGCCTGAACAGTGTGTCTCCCTTAACGGCGGAAGTGGTCTATTACGCGGCGCGAGAAGCCATGCGCAATGCCGCCGTCCACGGGCGCGGCGAACGCCCGCTGCATCTGGCTGTGACACTCTCTGACACAGACAACTTACGGCTACAAATTGAGGATAATGGCATAGGGTTAGCCGCGCAGCGCGGCGCGGAAAACGGCAGCAGCGGGCATGGTCTGGCCCTGCACAGCACCATGATGGCCGTCATCGGCGGCGCCCTCGCCATCGAAAGCGCCCCCAACGCCTACACCCGCATCTCCCTCACCCTCCCCGAAAACG
>CAZDSN010000082.1:0-10174 GCA_964507675.1 uncultured Ardenticatenaceae bacterium
GCGAGGGGCGCTGCGCGCCCCTCGCCCACCATTACCCCTTCCCTGGCAATGGTGGGCTGGGGCAGGTTTCCCCCTACCCCCCAGGGGTCAGGAGTAGCTGGTGGACGGCGGCGACGAGGAGGCGGTGTTCGGCGGCGTGCATGCGGGCGGCAAAGTCGGGCAGGGCGTCGTGAGGGTAGATGGGGACGATAGTTTGGGCGATGACGGGGCCGGCATCTACTTCGGGGACCACGTGGTGTACCATGCAACCACTATGCGAAACATCTCCGCGCTGAAAGGCGGCGTAGGCGCGTTCGATGGCTTGCACGCCGGCAAACTGCCCCGGTAACGCCGGATGTAAATTGATCACCTTGTTCGGAAATTCGTTCAGAAAAGCGGGGCTGAGAATGTGCATCCAGCCCGCCAGCACGATCAGGTCGGGGGCGTATGGCTGGATGGCTGCAGCCAGAGCGGCATCGTAGGCGGCGCGGGTTTTGCCGGCATCTACAAACCGCCGCAAGGGAAAGTACAACGTGGGCACGCCCGCCTGCTGCGCCCGCACCAATCCATACGCCTCCCGCCGGTTGGACACGACCAGCACGACAGATGCAGCCAACTCCCCCACCGCCGCTGCATCCAACAATGCCTGCAAATTCGTTCCCGATCCAGAGATAAATACCACCAACCGTTTGCGCATGAGGTATGAAGTATGAAGAAAGTTACCCGCTACCTGTTGCCTGTTGACTGTTACCTGTTGACTGTTACCTGTTGCTTGGTGTCTGTTGTAATCTCGCCAACCAGGTAGGATTCGGCGATGGTGGATTGGGCTTTTTCAACGGCTTCTGCCGGCAGTACAACCAACATGCCCAGACCCATGTTGAAGACGCGGTACATTTCGGCGTCGCTGACGTCGCCCAGGCGTTGGATCAGGTCAAAGATGGGGGGAATGGGCCAGCTTCCAGGCCACAGCCGCACCCCCAGCCCAGGGGGAAAGATGCGCGGCGGGTTGTCGATCAGCCCGCCGCCGGTGATGTGCGCCAGACCGTGAATGTCAATGCCGGCAGCTTGCAGCGCCTGAATCTGGGGTAAATAGGAGCGATGGGGCGCTAACAGCAGGTCGCCCAATGGCCCGGCCATGCCTGGGGCGGGCTGCGACCAGTCCAGGGCGTCCAGGGCTTGGCGGGCCAGGGTGTAGCCGTTGGTGTGCAGCCCGGAGGAGGGCAGTCCTAAAATGGCGTCCCCTGACTGAATGCGCTGTCCATCCAGGATGGCGGCGCGGTCTACCAGACCGACGATTGTGCCTACCAGGTCTACCGCGCCTTCCTGGTAGATGCCGGGCATTTCCGCCGTTTCGCCGCCGAGCAAGGCGCAACCAGCGGCGCGACAGGCAGCCGCCATACCACCAACAATAGCGGCGATTTGCGGCGGTTCAATCCGGGCAGAGGCCACGTAGTCGAGAAAGAAAAGGGGACGCGCCCCCTGCACCAGAATGTCATTGATGCAGTGGTTGACAATGTCGTGGCCGATGGTGTCCCAGCGCCCCAGGCGGGCAGCCACTTTGGTTTTTGTGCCTGCGCCATCGGTAGAGGCGACTAGTACGGGGTCGGTCATTGGCTGGGCCGCCAGGAGGCGGTACAGACCGCCAAAGGAGCCAACGTCGGACAATACTTCCGGGCCAAAGGTAGACTGGACGGCGGTCTTTATCAATTGGGTGGCCAGGTTGCCGGCATCTATGTCCACTCCGGCGCGGGCGTAAGCGTTGCTTTTGGTCATAATGAGTGGTCAGTAATCAGTGGTCAGTGGTCGGTGGTGAGTGGCCGGCAGGGAGCGCAGATAACCAGGCTTCTGTGTGGCGGGGGGAGCGCAGGCGCAGTTTGAGCAGGTGGGCGTGGGCGGGGTTGGCAAAGAGAGCCAGGTATTGGCGGCGGCGGCGGCGGTAGGTTTGCAGCACCCAGACAATCATGGATTCGCGGCTAAACAGCCGCCGCCACTCTTCGCGGTTGCCCTGCCACAACTCCTCCTGCCGCGCGGCGCGGCGCACGGTGCGGTGGGTTATCTGCCATAAAACGAGGGAGAGCGGGTAGTCCAGCCAGACGATGGTATCTGCCTGCCCCCATATGATGTCGCGCACGATGGAGTAGTTGCCGTCTACAACCCAGCGGGGGACGCTGAGCGCCTGGGATACCTGCTGGCGGAAGACGTCCGGCTGGGGTTCGGTCCAGTTGGGACCCCAGTAGAGGGCGTCCAGTTCCACGTGAGGCAGGCCAAGCTGGCGGCTGAGGCGCTGCGCCAGGGTGGTCTTGCCAGAACCACTGGTTCCCACAACGTTGATGCGCTGCCCAATGATGGGGTTGGCGGGCGGCCCGCAATCGTTCGCCACCGCCATCAGTCTGGGCCACCGATGCCAATGTCGCGGCGGTAGTGGGCGTTATCGAAGTGGATGTGGGAAATGCCGGCATACGCCCGCTGCGCCGCCGCCGGAACCGTATCCCCTAAAGCCGTCACAGCCAACACCCGCCCACCGCTGGTTTCCAGGTGATCATTCACGCAAGCTGTGCCGGCATGGAAAACAATCACTTGCGCTTCCCGGTCCGCTTCCTCCACGCCGCTGATGGGCAGCCCTTTGGGGTATGCGCCCGGATAGCCAGGCGCGGCCATGACCACGGTGGCGCAGGCGCCAGGGGATGATTGCACCATAGCGGGGTCAAGCGTCCTATCCAGGCAGGCAAGCATAATCTCCAGCAGATCGCCGGCCAGCATGGGCAAAATCACCTGGGTCTCGGGGTCGCCAAAGCGGCAGTTGAATTCCAACACCTTGGGGCCAGCGGGGGTGAGGATCATGCCGGCATACAACACCCCCACGTAGGGTATCCGGCGTTCGGCCATGCCGGCCACTGCCGGCTGCAGGACGGTGCGCACAATGTACGCCACCATCTCGTCATCCACGTCGGATAGCGGCGTGTACGCCCCCATGCCGCCGGTGTTAGGGCCTTGATTGTGATCATAAGCCCGCTTGTGGTCGCGGGCAGGCAGCATCGGGGCTACAGTTTGACCATCGGTGAAGGCCAGCAGGGACAGTTCCGGTCCCGTCAGGCGTTCTTCAATGACCACTTGATTGCCGGCATTCCCAAACTGGCGCAGCACCATGATGTCATACAAGGCCGCCTCCGCCTCAGCCACATCATCGCACAAAATTACCCCTTTCCCTGCCGCCAGGCCATTGGCCTTCACCACCACGCCGCCAGGCTGTTGGGCTACGTAATCACAGGCAGCGTCATAAAGGCTAAAAGTAGCATAAGCCGCCGTGGGGATGTCATGGTCGGTCATGAACCCTTTGGCAAAGACCTTGGAAGATTCCAACTGGGCAGCCAGGCGCGATGGACCAAAGACTCGCAGCCCTGCCGCGTGAAAAATATCGGTGATGCCGGCCGCCAGGGGCATTTCGGGACCAACAATGGTCAAATCAATCTGGGTTTTGCGGGCAAACTGGCACAGCGCCTCTATGTCGTTGTCATCAACCGGGACATTGACAGCCAGTTTCTCCGTTCCGCCATTCCCTGGGGCCATGTACAGCGCCCCTACGTGCGGGGATTGCCTCAACTTCCAGGCCAGCGCGTGTTCCCGCCCACCGCCGCCAACGATTAGCAAGTTCAGCTTTTTCACAGTTGTCAATTCCTTCCTCTGCCGCCTGTCAACAAGACGCTTTACCCCATCGTCCACCTGTCAAGCTCATGTACGCCATACCCGAAGAATGAGCAGGTTAGCGCCTGGCGCTGGCAAGTGGTCTATTCTCACAACACCATTGTAACCTGTTTAGTGAAATTTCTCACGAAGAAACAGATCACACGTAGCCGGAACGTCTGAGAGGGGCGGCCAGGCTCAAGGATGGAAAAAGGAAGGCATGAAATACCTGTACTGTAAAGGCTTGCCAATGACCCAAACGCCGGCGTCCTTGTTGGTGAAAAACACGCGCGGGCCATATTCACCCAGGGCGATGGAAAACTGACCGGCAGTGAGATCGGCTGGCAGCCACACGCGCCACAGGCGGGTGCGCGTGTTTAAGTCAATAGCCACAATGTAAGTTGAATCCGTCCCCCCCTCCTCGTCAAAAGCAGTGGCTCCTACGATCATGACAGGCGCTTCGGCTGTGCCGGCTATGGACATCACGGAGGAAGGGATATGAATGCCAGGCAGCATGAGCAGGGCGTCCAGGTCAATTCGTTCCAGCACATCCCCAAAGCCATCTCCATCCTGATCAGTCAAGCGCATTCGCGTCAGCCAGCGGTGATCTTTAACGGGCGTGCCAATGGTAAAAGTCCAGAAGCCGCCGCGCGGGTCGCGGGCAAACGAGGCCTGTATCTCCCCTCCTGCCGGTGTGGTCCACAGCAACTGCCCGGCTCCGCCTGTATCCTGAACAGCATAGATATGGGGGGCAAAATCAGACAGGGGATCAGGGCGATCCCCATCGAAATAAATAGTGTCGCCCACAAGCAATGGGCTGGCGCCGCTGGGGCCGCCAAAATCGAAATACCAGGCGACCTGTAAGGTGTCTTCAGGGGCTCTCCCTTCTTGCGCGGGAACAAAATCCAGGGCGTAGAGACGACCGTAGACGGGATCGGCATCAAGCTGCGTCGAAACGTAGAGGCGGTTGCCGCTGGCCGCCGGCGTGTTGATTGTTTCGTAGAAGCTGTTGCCCTCCGCCAGCACCAGTTCGGCCAGCAACTCACCTGTCTCGGCGTCATAGGCAGAGATCGGCCCGTCTACGGTGACCAACACAACCACATCATTATTCAACAAAATAGGACTGATGGGACTGCCGCCAGCGGTCGGCGTTTGCCAGACGGGCGTCCCATTCGGACCAAAGCGAATAATTTTGCCGTCGTCCGCGGCAATAATACTGCCAGCCGCCCCAACCAGAGGGGCAGAGGTAAAGGCAGAGCAGTTGAGCAGCTCGCCAGAACTCCATAAGAAATAAGGGGGTTTATTGGCATCGCTGTAGCCATACACCACCAGGGTGTCCTGAATTTGGGGATCGCAGAGGACATCAGGATAGTCCTCGGGGACGCGGCCCAGGGAGCAGGCTACAATTTCGCCGTTGCCGGCACAGCCTAAACCCCGACCAGAACCAAGCGGCAGGCCAGGCGGGCCTTCGCGGGGGTCGCGCCAGATCAACTGCGCCCCTGGCTCTGGCGACAATGCGTTTTCCCAATCGGTCATTTGGGCGTCGCAGTGGGCCATGGGGCAGCCTTGCGTTGCCGGCAAAAAAGAGGAGAGCGAATCAGGCGTGAGCAGCGTTTCCGTCGTATCTGCCGCCTGGGCAACGAAAACAACCGCGCTCGTTAGCAAGAGCATCGCCAGTAAAAGCAGCGCCCGTGGAGGGTTGTTCATCTTTGCCATCCTTCCCCCCCACTCTGAGCCTTGTGCCAGACGTGTAAGCTATCGTATGACAGCAGGCTATTTCCAATGAGAAAGCCATTGCCCGCCGCGAAAACGCCAGCGGGGAAAGAGGAGCAGGAGCAGACTGTGCGCGGCGAGCCAGGTTGTAAGGGTGACTGTGAGGTAATGGGCAGCAAAATGGGCAGCAGTTAAGGAAGGAGAAACACCCGGCAAGGCCGCGCCTTGTTTCTGCAACAAGTTAAGCAGCGTCCACAAAAAAATTCCTTCCCATAGACCCGTTAGCAGCGCGAACAAAGGTGGCCAATCTCGATTCCAGCGCAAAGTCTGCAAGATATCATAAACAATATCCCAAACGAATCCCAGGATCAAGACATAACCTAATAAGGCAAAAGGGGTCACGCCGTCGCCATACCCCCAGGCAAACAAAGCGGACAGGGGAATACCCAACAGGGTAAGCAGAAAAAAGCGGGTCTGCCAGCGGCCATGGAGGGTGGGCGTCATGGCGCCGGTTCCAGTTTGCGCCACCAGCGCCACCATTGGGCCAGGGAATCCAGGGCGTTTAACGAACGCAGGCCGGGCGCATCTTCGCGGATCAGGGCGCTCACGGTCCGCTGGGCCGCGTATTGCAGCCCCATGAAACTGTCCACGGGCGCAAAAGCATTGCCAAAAGCCATCACGCCCACCAGAAAGACCTGACCGCCGCCATTACGCAGTTCTTTTAGCTCAAAATTGGGCGTTACCACCAACTGCCCCATTTTGTTTTGCCTCAAGTGGTAGCGGTCATGCAGGTCTGCTAAAACGGGATGCGCATTGAATTCGGTGTTCAGCCCCGTACAATCAATCATGAAATCGGCAAGAAACCGGTGGGAAGTGTGGGGCAGCGCCGGATCGCGCACCTGAACCATGAGGCGGCGACCCTTGGGTTTTATTCGTTCTATAGCGCCAAAGTGCAGCGTGTACCATCCCTCTTGCTGCCCTCGCTCCACAATTTCCTGCCAGTCGCGGCGATCGCTGGTGGTGACGCCGCCCCAGGTTTGCAAGAGGTCCTGGCGCTCTGTGGGCGAAGCGGTTTCCAAAATATCGCGCAGATCTCCACCAAAAGCAGCCTTGGGCCAATTAAGGGGCTGCCGCTGCCAATGATCCTGCGTCTGGCGGCGCGCCCACCCGTACATGGCATCCTCGGTCAAAGGGGAGCGCAGCAAGTGAATGACCTGAATCCTCTGCCCACTGGCCTGGCGAATCTCATCCAGCCGCTGCAAGATGCGGGAAGCCACGATGCCCCGTCCACGCAAAATAAGGATACCGCCGCGCCGGGAGAGTTGGTGGTAGATGTGTTCGTGCTGTTCATACGCCTGGACAGCCAGGCGAAAATCACGAGAGGTCTGGCGGTACGTTTTCAGTTCAGGGGTGAGGTGGATGCCGGCATACCCAAGCGACAGATGCACATAAGGCGCGACCACATAGTGGAGTAAATGGCTGTGATGGGGTAAATAAGCGACCACATACCGCCCATCATCTGTCTGCCGCACGGCGCAGACAGTCCCCTGCTGCAGCATCTGCCGCCAACCAATCCGTTCCATTTCTCGCTCCAGGCTCACATAGACCGCCTGGGCGCGCGGCGCATATGTCTCCGCCAGCGCAGGCTCGCTCAAGATTTGCCAGAGAATACGCGCGGCGGCGCGCCAGCGGTTTGCGCGAAGCAAGCCAACGACTTCTTGCGCCGCATACCCTGGCCAGCCCCACAAATTATCCGGCCTGGCGCCAGAATCGCTGCGAATGCGTTGTTCACCAGAGATTTGCGAATGGTTACACAGGCGTTGGAAACGGGTGTAAGGATGGACTTCAGCCCCAATGACCGTAATCTGGGCGCGGGTGGCGCCGCTTATTCGTAAATAATCCACCCAGACAAAGCTGCCCAGGCCGCCACCCAGTGCCAGATAGGTTGATTCAGTAAGGGGAACCCGGCTGCGCTGCAAGTCACGGAGAGAAACCCGCGGCTGCGCAAAACAGTCAGGCAAGGTCAAGGGAGCGGCGAGATACGGCTGGAGGGCGCCGCACCAGGGGCAGGAGGCTTGCGATCGGAAGACAGACTGCCCGCAGGCGCTGCATTCGCCAGTTAGCTTTCGAGCACTATTTTCTCTCGCTCTTCGTGAAAGAGCCATTCGGGAATATCCAATGGGTAATTACCTGAAAAGCAGGCATGGCAATGCGTGGGCGAGGGGCTGTCATTGTCGGACACACTGCCGGTTACGGCCTGCAACATGCCGGCCAGGCTCAGGTACACCAGGCTATCTGCGCCAATGCGCTGTTGAATCTCTGGCACGCTGAGGCGGTGGGCGATGAGTTGGGATTGGGTAGCCATGTCTATCCCCATAAAACAGGGAAAGCGTACCGGGGGGGAGGAAACGCGCACATGCACTTCGCGCGCTCCTCCTTCTCGCAGTAATTGCACCAGTGGGCCAGCCGTATTGCCGCGCACAATAGAATCATCCACCATAACCACTCGCTTCCCGCTCAAATTGGTGGACAGGGGATTATATTTGATGCGGATACCCTCTTTGCGCAGGTAGTCATCGGGTTGGATGAACGTGCGGCCAATATAACGATTTTTAGTCAGCCCTTCGGTGAAAGGAATGCCAGACTCCAGGCTGAAGCCAATGGCGGCGGGCGTAGATGAATCGGGCACGCCCACCACCACGTCAGCCTCCACAGGCGCTTCGCGAGCCAACTGCCGCCCCAACTGCTGCCGCACTTCATGAATCACCCTGCCGGCAAAGGTGGAGTCTGGCCGGGCAAAATAGACGTACTCAAAAATACAGAGGGCGGATTGCGCCGCCGTCCGCCCAATGTAGGTGGTAAGACCTGTTTCGTTAATGCGCACGATTTCGCCAGGCAGAATTTCGCGCAGGAAGCGGGCGCCAACGGTGTGCAGCGCGCAAGATTCAGAAGCCACCACGTAACCGCCGCCGTCCAGTTCACCCAGACAAAGGGGCCGCATTCCCAGGGGATCGCGCATGGCGTATAGGGCGTGCCGGGTGAGCACGGTCAGAGAGTAAGCGCCTTCGGCGACCTGCATCAAGGCGCGCAGCCGGGTCAGCCAGCGGTCTGTTTCCTGACCATTTGCCGGCATTTCCGCCCACACATCAGCCGGGGCCGCCAGCATCTGGGTAATCACTTCGCTGTCACTGGTAGCGGAAAGGCCGACGCCCCGCTTCAGCAGTTGGTAGCGCAGGTGCAGGGCATTGGTCAGGTTGCCGTTGTGGGCTACGGCTAACGGGCCATAAATGGTTTCGATGAGGTAGGGCTGGGCATTGCTGATGTGCGAAGAGCCGGTGGTGGAATAGCGATTATGCCCAATGGCCAGGCGTCCCAGAAGCGGCTTCAGGTTGTCTTCTTTGAACACCTGGGAGACTAGCCCCATGCCTTTGTGCAAATAAGCTGCCTGACCATCGCTGGTGCAAATGCCGGCGCTTTCCTGCCCCCGGTGCTGCAAGGCATATAGGCCGAAAAAAGTCAACCGCGCCACGTCTCGCCCCGGCGCATAAATTCCAAAAACGCCGCATTCATCTTGCGGCTTATCGTCATGCCAATTGTCCATCACTCACTCCAGAGAGCGAACCAGCAAGTTTGTCCGGTTTTAGCCATCTACCTGCTCATCCTTCACATTTCTCCATTCACCGCTCAGGAGTTGGCGCGCCTGCCTGACCTGGTGGGCGGCTGCGTCCGCGCTGGCGGCCAGCGCCGTCAGATGTCCCATTTTGCGACCAGGTCGCGCCTCTTTTTTGCCGTACAAATGTAATTTTATGCCGGGCAGCCGCAAGACAGCCGGCCAATCAGGCTCGCCAGCCTGCCATAACTCTCCCAGCAAATTGGCCATAGCCGCTGCGCGCAAACAGGCAGTGTCGCCCAATGGCAGCCCACAGACAGCGCGCAGTTGCTGTTCAAACTGGCTGGTGACGCAGGCGTCCACAGTCAGGTGGCCGGAATTGTGGGGGCGTGGGGCTATCTCGTTCAGCAGCAGACGGCCATCCGCGGTGAGGAAAAATTCGACGCAAAGCACGCCAATGACATCTAACTGCTCCATGACAACGCGGGTATAAGCCACGGCGGCGGCGGCGATAGATGCCGGCACAGCCGCCGGAGCCAGCGATGTGTCCAGGATGTGGTTCCAGTGGGTGTTGGCAATGAGGTCGTAGGGGACAAACACGCCTCCTACGCCACGAGCCGCCACGACCGATAGCTCCTGCGCAAAATCAACGAAACTCTCCAAAACAGCCGGGGCATTTCCCATGACCGCCCAGGCCGCCTGCGCCTGGTGCGCCTGGGTGATCATCTGCTGCCCTTTACCGTCATATCCGGACGTAGCCGTCTTCAAAATGGCCGGGCAGCCCAGGACCGCCAGCCCTCGCTGCAATTCTGCCAGATCAGAAACGGGTACAAATGGGGTAACAGGCAAGCCGTTTTCGGCCAGGAAACTTTTCTCGCGCAGCCGGTTTTGGGCTATCTGCAGGGCTTCTATCCCTGGACGGAGGGGGCGTATTTCGGCGCAGGCCACAGCAGCGGATGCCGGCACGTTTTCAAACTCATACGTTACTACATCTACACTGCCGGCAAACGCTCGCACGGCGTCCAGATCCTCATACGGGGCGGTGAATTCCCGGTCAGCCACCTGACCTGTAGGGGTGTCCCGCCCAGGTGAAAAGACATGCACGCGATACCCCATACGCCGCGCCGCCAACGCTAACATGCGCCCCAACTGCCCGCTGCCTAAAATACCAATTGCCGCGCCTGGTAGAAT
>CAZDSN010000083.1:0-10152 GCA_964507675.1 uncultured Ardenticatenaceae bacterium
CGTGTACACTTGGCGCAGATAGATGCTTCTGGGGGTATGGCCTCCCTGCTGCGTCATTATCAGGTAGAGACTGTCGTGCCGGCATTCGCCACCCTGGAAGATACCCCTCTCACCCAACAGCACGGTCTGGATCGTATCTTTGTGCTACATGTTCCCCTGACCACCGATGTCTGGCGCATGGCCGCCGACTTCAACCACAACCCCCTGGTCGAATATGCCGAACCTGTTTACCTGGCACAGGCCATGCAGATGCCATCTGCTGCGCAGATGCCGTCTGCCATACAGACGGGGACAGACTTGCTCCCCAATGACCCCCTCTTGCCTGGCGATTATGCGCCATTTCACGCTAAACTACCTCAAGCCTGGGATCTGTCCACAGGTCATCCGCTGCTGCGCATTGCCATGCTGGACACAGGTGTAGATTACAACCACCCCGACCTTGCCGGCAACACCAATACGACCATTGATTATGATTTTGTAGACATGGACAACGACGCCATGGATGGGGATGGGCACGGCACGGGTACAGCCAGCGTCGCTGGCGCCGTCACCAATAACGCCCTGGGCATGGCTGGTACTTGCTGGGAGTGCGATCTAATCCCCATCCGCGTGGGTGAGGAAAGCATTATCCCTGGCTTGCCTCCAGTCATTCACTTTGGGTCAGTGGAAGTAGCTCAGGGGATTCAATACGCAGCCACGATCCAGGCAAAGGTGATCAGCATGAGCCTGGGCGGTCAGTGTTCTGACCTATGGGCAGACGCAGTTAACTTCGCCTATGATTCAGGCAGCACGCTCGTGGCAGCTGCCGGCAATATCGTCCCCTTCGTCGTCTATCCAGCCAAACATGAGCGCGTTATTGCCGTTTCTGCTACCAACAGTGACATGGTATTTGATGGCTTCTCCTCTTACGGGCCAGAAGTGGACCTGGCGGCCCCGGGCATTGATATTCGCTACGCTCTACTCGGCGGAGGATACGGCATAGGCAGCGGCACTTCCTACGCTGCGCCGCGCGTTGCCGGCGCCATTGCCTTGATGCTGGCGCGCAACCCCAGTTTAACCAACGCCGAAATCCGTGAGATAGTGCGCGACAGCGCGGTAGACCTGGGGGACCCAGAGTTTGACATTTACTATGGCTATGGCCTTCTGGACGCTTTCGCTGCTGTTGAGCAAGCCTTAACGCCCCCAGATGACGTCTATGAGCCAGAGGCCACCTGCGGCTGCCTCTTGACACAGATAGTATCCAGCACGCCCGCCGGCGAAAGCCGGCTGGACACGCTGCGCCGCTTCCGCGACGAAATATTACAAACCAGCCCGTACGGCCAGCGCCTGACACAGTTGTATTATCGCCACTCAGCCCAGGTCGCCGGTCTCATGTTCCGCGATCCGCGCCTGGCAGGACAGATGCTCGATCTGCTGGCGGCAGGAGAACCGCTGATCACATCATTGCTTTATCATGACGGACAGGCTAAACTCAGTCGCGATTTGATTGTGAAAGCTGACACTTTTATTCACACCCTGGCCAGCAGAGCAAACCCGGAACTGCGCCAGGATTTGCTGCAAGCATGGGACCGTCTCGATTTGTGGTCGTTTGTTGGAGAAACGGCCCACAAGCTGCAGTTAGCCGTCAGCCAACTCCGTTAGGGGGTGGGGAAGCACACCGTGACCACGCTTCCCGACCTGAAACAGCGGTATGGCAACCTTTTCCCCAGGCAAACTGGAGAATTTTAGGTTTTTGCCGTAAAATTGAATTGAATAGAACTGGCATTTCCAGGTAAATGCGGTTTTTTCATGGTTGGGTAACAGGAATGAGCCAGCATCTACCGTCACAGAAGCCTGCTTTACCCTTTTGCCTTCTTACCTGACAGGTTGTATCGCAGGTTGTTGTCACCGCGTAAACTTGTGGCACATGCGCTAGAGGAATGTGGGTGAATGTAAATGAAAGACGTATTTGAGTTTATTGCTTTAACACCATCAGGTTTCCCTGATCCATCACTGGCTATTGCCGCCAGCCGCGCCCGCGAAATGGGTGTTCTGGATTTGACTTATACACCGGAACACGCCGTCGCCCTGAAAATTTCGCGAAAATTGGCCGGCTTCGCCCAAAATGCCTATGGGTTGAAGGTTCGCGCCGGTCAAAACGAGCTACTCGGCCAACTGCTGCCCCAACTTTCCCCTCCACCCCATACCCTCATCATCACAGGCCACGATGAAGCGCAAATCCAGCAAATGGTTGCCCTGGCCCAGCAGCACCAGGTGCGCGTATTATTGGAGGTAACCAGCCTGTCACAAGCACGTCTGGGTGCGCAATTGGGCGTCGCCGGTCTGATTGCCAAAGGGTATGAAGCTGGTGGCCAGGTTGGTGAGGAAACAACCTTTATCCTGCTGCAATTACTCCGAAAAAACCTGTCCCTGCCTGTTTACGCCCAGGGCGGCATCGGGAAATACACGGTGGCTGCCTGTTTTGTGGCCGGGGCGGCCGGAGTCGTGTTGGATTCGCAGTTGTTGTTGGCGCGCGAGTCCCGTCTGCCAGCCCGTGTGAAGGAAATAATCGCCTCAATGGACGGCAGCGAGACGGTTTGCCTGGGGCGTGAATTGGGGGAAATGTACCGCTTCTATGAAACTCCTGGGCTGGAGGTTCCGGCTGCCACGCGCACGGCGTTGGCTGATTTAGCTACCGTCGAACTGTCCCCGGCAGCGAAAATCACAGCCTGGCGGCAAACCCTGGCAGAAAAAGTGGGCTGGCACAGCGTGGACAAAAACATCCTCTTGTTAGGTCAAGATGCCGCCTTCGCCGCCCCGCTGGCGCAGAAATATCACACAGTTAGCGGGATTATAGACGGCATGCGTGAGTCCATTGAAACCCATGTGGGCATTGCTCAAAATCAGCAGCCGTTGGCTAAGAATTCCTCACTGGCGCAATCCCATGGCACACCTTATGCCATCGTCCAGGGGCCAATGGCGCACGTCACTGACCAACCTGCATTTGCCCTGGCTGTAGCTAAGGCCGGCGCCCTCCCGTTCCTGGCCCTGGCAGACAAGGACCGGCGTGACATCCTGCCCCTGCTAAACGAAACCAACCGTCTGCTGCGAGATCATCCCTGGGGTGTTGGTTTCCACAGCTCCGGGTCGGCGGCACTGCGCCAGGAGCAACTCGATGCAGTGCTGCAAATAAAACCGAACTTCGCGCTTGTGGGCGGGGAGCAATCCGATCAGGCGCTGTCTCTGGAAAAGCAAGGTATTGCCACCTATCTCCAGGTGTCCTCTCCTGATTTGCTAGGAAAACTATTGCAGCAAGGCGTTAAGCGCTTCCTATTTGAAGGGTCGGAGGGCAGCGGTACCATTGGCCCCTATACCAGCTTTGTTTTGTGGAATATGATGGTGAGTACCTTGCTCGGCTACCTGACGGAAAACCGCGAGGTATATACACCTGACTACCATATTCTATTTGCGGGCGGTATTCACGATGCCACCTCTGCAGCTATGCTACCCGCACTGGCCGCGCCTCTGGTAGAACTGGGCGCACGCATGGGTGTGCTCATGAGTACCGCCTATCTGTTCACAGAAGAGGCCGTGACCACCCAGGCTGTACTGCCGGCATTTCAAGAAGCAGTCACCCGCAGCGAACAGACCGTGCTCGTGGAAACAGGTCCAGGACGTTTGATCCGCTCTCTATCGGCTCCGGGCGATAGCTTATTTGCCGAAACCAAAGGAACACCCATAATTGGGCAAGGCGTGGCGCTGCGCGACAGTACCTGCACATTGGAGGAGTTACACGAAGACGTAACCGGCAACGGAATGAAGCACCTGCAAAAAATTAATGCGGTACGGCCAAGAGCCAATTCCCTCCCACAAACCAGCCCATCGCAAATTGCTATTATTGGGATGGCCTGCCTCTTACCTGGCGCTGGTAACCTGAAAACGTACTGGGAAAACATTCTGAATAAAGTGGATTCCGTCATTGAAGTACCTAAGGAACGGTGGGATTGGCGGCGCTACTTTGACGAAGACAAGAAGACGCGGGACAAAATTTACTCCCGCTGGGGTGGGTTCATTGACGAAATCCCGTTCAATCCCCTGGAGTATGGGATGCCGCCCAACTCCGTCAAATCTATTGAGCCAGTGCAGCTTCTCATGCTGGAAGTGGTTAAAGCAGCGCTACGGGATGCCGGTTACCAGGATCGGTCCTTCCCCCGCGAAAAAACCTCCTGCGTGATTGCCGTTGGCGGCGGCCTGGGCGACCTGGGCACACAGTATGGCTTTCGTTCATACGTCCCCCACTTCCTGGAAGGGGAATCCGATGACGTTCTTGAGCGGCTGTCACAAAAATTGCCCGAATGGACCGAGGATAGTTTCCCTGGCATTCTGCTTAACGTGCTGGCCGGGCGCGTGGCAAATCGCTTCGATCTGGGTGGGGCTAACTTCGTCATAGACGCCGCCTGCGGCTCATCGCTGGCAGCCCTGGATGCTGGCATCAAAGGCCTGGAACACCATGAAACTGACATGGCTATCGTGGGCGCGGGCGAAACCGTGCAAAGCCCCTTCGGCTTCCTGGCCTTTAGCAAAACCCAGGCGCTCTCCCCCACCGGCCGCTGCCGCCCCTTTGACGCTGGCGCCGACGGTATCGCCATCAGCGAAGGGTTGGCTGTCTTAATTCTAAAGCGGCTGGCAGACGCCGAGCGGGATGGCGATCGCATCTACGCCGTCATTGAAAGCGTAGGCGCATCCAGCGATGGCAAAGACCGTAGTTTGACTGCGCCACGCCCGGCAGGGCAAATGCGAGCCGTGCGCCGCGCCTATGCCAAAGCAGGCATTGACCCATCTACGGTTGGGCTGTTTGAGGCGCATGGCACAGGCACCAAGGTCGGCGACCTGGCCGAAGCCGAGACATTGGACACTGTTTTGCGCCAGGCGCACGCCCGGCAAAAGAGCAGCGCCATCGGCTCTGTTAAATCCATGATCGGCCACACCAAAAGCACGGCGGGATTGGCGGGCATGATTAAAGTGGCCCTCTCCCTCTATCACAAGGTGCTGCCGCCAACGCTGGTAAACACACCCAATCCGAAACTATATAATGAAAGCAGCGCGCTCTATGTCAACAGTGAACTGCGCCCGTGGATTCGCCACCAGTCCGGTGAAATTCGGCGGGCAGGCGTTAGCGCCTTTGGCTTTGGCGGCACAAATTTCCACGCTGTGCTGCAAGAGTATCAGGATTTCTTGCCCCCCCGTGCCATCCAGGATAACTGGCCGGCAGAATTGATGTTATTTGCCGGCAGCGATCAGGCAGGAATTAGCCGCCACGTGGCCGATCTGGCTGGCTGGCTGAGCAAGGGGGAGACGCCTCCGCTGCAGGATATTTCTTTTACGCTTTACCGCCAATATATGCAGCGCTTGAGTGACAACGCGAATGGCGGGGTAAAGACGCTGGCGCTGATAGCCAGTTCGATGGATGACCTGAAAACAAAACTGGCCGAGGCGGGCAAGCAGTTGGATGCCGGCAAAGAAAGCATCAACGATCCGCGCGGCATCTATTTTCAGCAGAATCCGCTGGCTCAGTCTGGGAAGGTTGCCTTCCTCTATCCAGGTCAGGGCTCGCAGTACACCAATATGCTGCGCGATCTGACTGTGCAGTTTCCCGCTGTGCGCGCCTGCTTTGAACGCGCCAATGAAGCCCTGCAAGGCAAACTACCTCAAGCGTTGAGCGAGTATATCTACCCTGTACCCACACCTGACGAGGCAGAGCAGCAGGCAAATCAACAGGCGTTAACGGCCACCGACGTAGCCCAGCCAGCGCTAAGCGCCGCCAGTCTGGCAATGAACCAACTGCTACATCAGGTGGGTATTACGCCTGATTTCGTGGCCGGGCATAGCTTCGGCGAAATAGTCGCCTTGTATCAGGCCGGTGTTTTCAGTGAGTCAGATATGCTGGCCCTTGCAGCGACACGGGGGCGATTGATGGCAGAGGCAGCCGGGCCAGATGCCGGCACAATGGCCGCCGTGCGCGCGGGGCGAGAAGAAGTCGCCAATATCGTGGCTGGCATTTCTGACCTGACACTGGCTAACCTCAACGCGCCACAGCAAACTGTCATTTCTGGCACGCAAACAGCGGTAGAAACCGCCGTGGCCCGCCTGAAAGAACACAACATCACCGCCAACCTGCTGCCGGTGGCCTGCGCTTTTCATTCCCCCCTGGTAGCCTCTGCCCGTGACAAACTGGCAGCCTTTATGGAATCAGAACTACAGTTCAACACTCCGCACATTACAGCTTACGCCAATACCACCGCGCAGGCTTATCCCCTAGAGCCCTCCCAAATTCGCGCGATTCTGTCCGACCAATTGGCAATGCCCGTGGAGTTTCAGCAAGAAATTGAGACCATGTATGCCGATGGCGCGCGCATCTTTGTAGAAAGCGGACCAAAAACCGTCCTCACAAGTCTTCTCGGTCAGATTCTCGCCAACAGGCCCCATCTGGCGGTAGCCACCGACCATCCTAAAAAACACGGCCTGGAAACTTTTACGAAGGCCCTGGCCCAACTGGCAGCGCATGGTCTGGTACTGTCGCTGGAATCTATCTTTGAAAGCCGGCGCGTTACCCTGCTTGATTTCGACCAGCCTTACACGAATCCGCAGCGCGCCAATTACGGCCCGACAACCTGGTTAATCAATGGCGGGCGCGCCCGTCTCTGGCGTGAAGCCCAGACCACACCTGAATCACTGCCACAGACTATTAAGATTAAGCTGCAAGAAACGCAGGACGCCAGGCCGGCGACACTGCCAGCCGCGCCAACCCCTGCGCCGAAAGCGCCAGCGCCGCTGCCGGCATCTGTTACGCCAGCAGCCCCATCAAGAGCCCAATCTATGCCCCAAACGCCACCTGTTTCCAACTATCCACCGCCACAGCCAGCGTCAGGTTACCAGCCCGCGAGCTATCAACCCACAGGCTTTCAGACCGCAGGCCCTCAACCCGCTGCTACAGATGTGGTACTGCAATATCAACAGTTAATGGCCCAATTCTTGCAGGTCCAGCAAAGCATTATAATGGCCTATCTGGGCGCGGCTCCTGCGGCAGCAGCGCAGCCTCTCCCTGCGCCAGCGCAGACATGGCAGCAGCAGCCGGTGGCTCAGCCAATGCCACCTATGGCCCAGCCGATGCCCCCCCTGGCCCAACCAATGCCTCCCCTGGCCCAACCAATGCCACCGATGGCCCAGCCAATGCCACCCATGGCCCAACCAATGCCAGCGGCAGCGCCGCCGACCGGTGCGCCTGTGACCTTACCGGCTCCCACGGCTCTCGTTCAACCGCTGGGCATGAGCAAGGAAACCATTACCGCCAACTTACAGGCGCTCGTCAGTGATCGGACGGGTTATCCCCCCGAACTGCTGAACCTGCAGGCCGATCTGGAAGCGGATCTGGGCATTGACTCCATCAAGCGAGTAGAAATTTTAGGCGCATTTAGGGAGCAGTACCCTGAATTAAGTCCAGCTTTTGCTGGCGACCGCATGGAGCAACTGCAAGCGCAGCGCACCTTGCAAGCCATGATTGACCTGTTAAGCCAGGGCATGCCGGCAGCGGCTGCGCCTATGCCGGCAGTCTTGCCGGTCTACCACGCCCCGGCCCCAGCGCTGGACGCAGGCGTGATCAGGCAAAACCTGGTGGCTCTGGTGAGCGAACGCACCGGCTATCCTCCCGAACTGCTCAATTTACAGGCTGACCTGGAGGCTGACTTAGGCATTGACTCAATTAAGCGGGTGGAGATATTGGGCGCTTTCCGTGAGGAACATGCCGAAATGGAAGCAGCCTTCGCCGGCGATCGCATGGAACAACTGCAGGCCCAACGCACCTTGCAAGGGATGATTGACCTGCTAGCCACCTCGCTGACTCCTACTGTGGCAGCGCTTCCCACAGCAACGCTCCCGCCCGCCGTAACCGTTGCTGCTGTCGCCGCGCTCCCCACGCCCCCTTCTGCTGGCGCTCCCCCAGCTCTAAACGCCGCCGTACTCACGCAAAACCTGGTAGCGTTGGTCAGTGACCGCACCGGCTATCCCCCGGAACTGTTAAATCTGGACGCTGACCTGGAAGCAGACCTGGGCATTGATTCGATTAAGCGGGTAGAGATTCTAGGCGCATTTCGGGACCAATATCCCCAAATGGAGCCGGCGTTCGCCGGGGACAGCATGGAACAACTGCAAGCGCAGCGCACGTTGAAAGGGATGATTAACCTCCTGTCAGCGTCGCTTGCACCCAAACCCGCGCCTACGGTGGACATCCTGACCAGCCACGTCAATGGCACGGCGCTAACGGCGGAAGAGGAATCACCTATCCTGCGCTTCAAACTGGCTACCACCAACGCCCCCATGAGTGGGCAGTTTGGCGCCCTGGCCCCTGGGCGGATCATCCTGATTACAGATGATGGCCGTGGCATTGCCCAGGAACTGGCCGCCGTACTGCAAAGTCAGGGTTACCCGGTGGCGCTGGTGTCCCATACAACCGAAGGAACGACTGCCAGCGCCGGGCGGTTCGCCACAAACCTGACAGACCCGGAAGCTGTCAATGCCCTGGTAGAGAACATTCGCCAGACAGTTGGCCCGATTGGCAGCCTGCTGCATCTGGCGCCGTTAGGTGCGCCGCACGATTTTGCCTCGATGAGTCTGTCCGAGTGGCGGCGGCTGCTACATCAGGAAACGAGCAGTTTCTTCTATCTGATCCAGGCTGTCTATGAAGACCTGGAAGCAGCCGCGAACGCCGGCGGCGCCAGCCTGCTGGCAGCCACCGACCTGGGTGGCTCGTTTGGCAACAATGGCAATACGAATCCCGATCTGCTCTCCCCCAGTCTCGGCGGCATTATCGGTCTGCTGAAGACAGTAGGGCATGAGATTTCAGGCGTGCGCGCCAAGGCGGTAGACCTGGACCCGCGGCAAGACACAGCCCTGGCGGCTCAGATTCTGCTGCAAGAGATGATGACCCTGGATGGATTGACCGAGGTTGGTTACGATGGGGAATCACGCAAACGGTTGACGTTAGTGCCGGCATTGCTCCCCGACGTCAGCGGCGCCAAAGGCGGCAGCGCCATCACCCGTGACTCTATTGTCTTGATTACAGGCGGTGCCCGCGGTATCACCGCCGACGTGGCCTACGAACTGGCGCAGCGCTACCAGCCTACCTTGATCCTGGTCGGGCGCTCCCCCATGCCGCCAGCGGAAGAGTCGCCTGTTACGGCCGGTCTTAACGATAAAGAGATTAAGGCTGCCCTGATTAAAGAACGCCAGCAGCGCGGTGAACCGCTGAACCTGGGCCAGATTGATCGGGAGTATCGCAACGTCTTGCGCGACCGCGACATGCGCCACAACATCAACACCATGATCCAGGCCGGCGCGCGCGTTCATTACTACTCTGCCGACGTGCGCGACGAAGCCAGCTTCGGGCCGCTGCTGGATCAATTGTATGAGCAGTTTGGCCGCATTGACGGGGTTATTCACGGCGCAGGCATTATTGAAGACAAATTGATTAAGGACAAGACGCCCGAATCATTTGAACGCGTCCTGGGCACGAAGGCCGACAGTGGGTTCATTCTCAGCCGCAAGTTGCGCCCTGAATCACTGCAGTTCTTGATCTTCTTCTCCTCTGTCAGCGGTCGTTTTGGTAATCGTGGGCAAGGCGACTACGCGGCAGCCAACGAGGTACTGAACAAACTGGCCGTTTACCTGGACCACAAATGGCCCACGCACGTTGTCTCTATGAATTGGGGACCGTGGGATGCCGGCATGGTTTCAGATGAAGTGCGCCGCCAGTTCAAACGGCGCGGCGTCAGCCTCATCCCCATCTCCACGGGCCAGCAGCGCCTGGTTGAAGAATTAAACTTTGGCCGCAAAGGCGAAGTGGAAGTCGTCATCTGTGGCGAAGGGGACGGCGAAGCGCTGGCATCCTGAACGCCAGACCTGTTCCGGACAATCCGACATCGTTAGCACTCATTGAGTGTGGAACAACAGGCGTGATACGCGCTGCCTGGCAGGTAGACGTATCACGCCTGTTGATGCCAGGAAGGGCGCTTGCCGATGCGCCGGCTGGCGGTAAATCAAAACAAAAAGTATCTACTTACCGCAAAGACGCCAAGGACGCCAAGATTCTCTCGTTTTTCTTTGTGTTCTTCGCGTCTT
>CAZDSN010000084.1:0-10149 GCA_964507675.1 uncultured Ardenticatenaceae bacterium
TGGGTGTAGATAAGGGCATCGTCACGCTACATGATGACGCTGTCCTGACCAGGGACGGAGGGATTATGGGCGTTCGGGAAAGAAGAAACAAGCAGGTGGGTTAAGTTTGAGTTTATCAATCAGTTAAGTTGGAATTTAACTGCCGTTAACTTTGGGCATGGCTGCCGCAGATTCAGTTGATTGACCATCTGCGGCCAACGGCATGAAGGCAGCTTGGCACTAAACCGTGACGGGCGCCATCCCCGTCGCCGGTGGAGATGGCACCCCTCATTGCCTGTATGTCTATTCAATGATCCCCAGGTCTAACAGCATTTGCTGCGTGCCTTCTAAATCGGCCAGGTCGGCCAGGGTGATGTCCAGGGCTACGGCTTCCAGTTCTGCCAGCGGCGGCAGCGAAGGGGACGTGGCTACACCAGACACCACAGGATATTCATGGGTCTGCGTGGCAAAGTATTGCTGCGCGGGCAGCGACAGCATGAAGTCAATCAACCGCTGCGCGTTTTCGGGGTTAGGGGCGCTGCGCAAAATGCCGGCCCCAGAGACCATGATGAGCGAACCGGGACCGCCGCCCGGCAGGAAATAGTTGCGGGCAGCAAATCCTTCGCCCTGTTCACTCAGAAAACGGTACAGGTAGTAATGATTGACAAAACCCACAGCCACTTCCCCTGCACCCACAGCCGCTACCAGCGGGGCGTTGCTGGAATAGATAATGGGTTCATTTGCCTGGATGCCGGCCAGCCACGTCTGGGTCTTTTCCTCGCCCCACACCGCCCGCATGGCTGTGACCATGGCCTGGAAGGAAGCATTGGTGGGAGCCCAGCCAATCTGCCCGCGCCAGATGGGGTCAATGAAATCGAAAATGTCTGCCGGCAGTTCCGCGGCCGGGTCCGTAATCATGTCAGTGTTGTAGACCACTACCCGCGCCCGCCCGGAAATTCCCACCCACTCGCCTGTTTCCGCCACAAAACGCGTGGGGATAGCCGCCAGCGTTTCCGGCGGCAGCGGCGCCAGCATACCGGCGGCAGAGACAGCTCCCAAACCGCCAGGGTCTTGAGCATAAAACAGGTCAGCGGGACTTCTCTCCCCCTCTTCCAACAGCACGCCAGCCATTTCCGAGGTGCTGCCATAACGTACTTTGACATCAATGCCCGTGGCCGCGGCGAACTGGTCAATAATAGGCTGCACCAGACTCTCGCTGCGCCCGGAATAAATCACTAACTCCCCTTCCCCCACTTCATTGTCTGCCGTGGCTGCAATTGACGCCGGCGGCGCGCTTTCCGTCGCTGTGACTTCCGTCGCTGCGACTTCCGTCGCCATTTGCTCTGTCTGGCAGGCTGTTAAGGCCGCCAATAATACCAACCACATCAGACGTGTAAACCATCTTCTGGCAAACAACATGTAAGCTGCTCCTGTTCGCTAAAGTGGACGCCGCCCAGGCTATGCAGATATTCCACGCGGCGACCGATTTCGTTGAAGACGTTTCTATGATCACATAGAAACATGGGGGGCATTATGGGGGAATGGAAGAGGTAAAACAAGGCTGACGGTTAATCCGAATGTTTACCCTGGTTCAGAAGAAGATGAACCAGAGGGCGTAATCCAGGTGAACAGGCGTTCACAAATGCCTGGCGGCGTATTTACGGGGACCCCCTAACCTTTACAACCAGGCGCGGCGTATGCCGGCCAGAATTTGCACGGCACGGGCAATAAGCGCCTGGTTGGCCGGGCGATTGGGCCACAGGCTGGCGCCAGAGGGGTGAGGCAGGGGAACCAGCCAGCGCCCGGAGAGGGAGCGGGTTGGGTCGAAAGCGTCTAGTAGTTCTGCCTGGCTCAAATCAAAATTCACAGGATCGGTGAGCGCTTCAGGAGGGAAATAGGCAGCCCGGCCAATGATTTCTTCCAGCCTGGCGCTGGCGGGATAAAACAGTTTAATTGCCAGCCCGCCTACGAGGATAATCAGGCGGGGATTTATGAGGGTTATCTCCCGCTCCAGGAACGGGCGGCATAACGCCTGTTCCGCCGGGCTGGGCACGCGATCCCCTTTGCCATTGCTCCCTTTGCCGGGGAAGCATTTTGTCACGGCTGTCATATAGTGGCAGCGGCGAAAATCTGCTTCTGCCCAACCTGCTTCACCCAACCATTGAAAGAGGCGGCGACCACTGCCGGCATTAAACGGCCTTTTAGCCTCTACTTCCGTCACCCCAGGCGCCTGCCCAATCAGCATGACGCGGGCAGCAGCGTCCCCTTGAAAAACAGCGCCGGGTACAATCTCGTGCCCGGCCTGCAAACAAAGCCGGCAAGCGCGCATTTCTGCATGTAGCTGCTGCAACGGAGTCATGACATTTCTCCACGTAGAACAGGCTTCTTCAGGTATCTTCTCAATAAAGTGCGGCGAAGTTGGTTGAGCCTGTCGAAACCAACGGTCCTTCGACAAGCTCAGGACAGGCTCTTCGACAAGCTCAGGCGGCGTTTCCCCCGAAATATTGAGAAGTTACTTAAAAGCGTCTTCTGCTTCCCAGACGGCAGCATCGTAAAAGGCAGCGGCCAGCGTTTCGGTGCGGGCGCGCACGCGGGCGACTTCTGTTGGCGTCAGGCGCGCTCGCCAATTCCAGATGTTGGCCTGGCTGTTCAGTTTCAAATCAGGGGCGCTTTCGCCAGCGGGGGCCGCCGCCGGGTTATCGGGGCTGGAGTGCTCACGGATTTTGGCGGCAATTTCCGCGCTAAAAGCCAACCCTAACCACCGGTACAGGACTTCAAACTCTGCTCGTGGGCTGCGGGACAAATCCTCATGGCGCACGAATATCCAGTTGGGGTGCTCCTGCTGGTAAGTGCGTACAACGGTGTAGACAAGCTGCCACATTAGCGCTGCCTGATCCACGATGTCCCAATCCACGGCTGCCCGCATGTCGCCGGCAAAGGGTCCCAGCCAATCGCGCAGCAGCAGCGGTTGATCCAGGAGTTCCTGGAAAGGGGAACTCCAACCAAATCGTTTGATGCTGCCGGCAAAAGCCGCCGGATGGCGGATGAGGACGACTACGGCCATGTCAAAGCGCTCTGCCAGCCAGGCTGCCGAGAAAACGGCCAGGGGGTCCTTCACCAGGGCGCGATAACCGCGCTGGCGCAGCCGCCAGAAACCCAGCGCGTCCTTCAGCGGCGGCCACAACTGACCAGTGGCGCGCACCTCCGGCCAGAAATTATAGCGCAGTCCAATCGTCCGCTGCAGCGGCGATAGATAAGCTGCTTCGTTCTCCGCCGTCACGTAAGTGAAACGGTAGGGGAAGTGGGCGGTGCATTTGCCTGGATGCGCATAATCCATGTTGAACGGCTCATGGATGTAGGCAACGTGCGGCGCCAGGGACAACATTTTGCCTGTCCAGGTGGAGCCGGAGCGATGCGCGCCAGTGACCAGAATGGGACGATTCATACCCTCATCCATGCGTGGAGAAACCGGGTTTTTTGTCGAATTTCGCGCCCGCTGGCGACCAGTGGAAAAACCCGGTTTCTTGTACCCGATTACCCTCAAGCCATGTCAAAAATGTCCCACAAGAAAGCGTATATGTCCGCCTGCTCTTCGATTAGCTTGGCAGTGGGTTTGCCTAAGCCGTGCCCGGCTTTGGTTTCAATGCGGATGAGGATGGGGTTGTGGTGATTTGCCGGCAGCCCATTGCCTGTCTGAGCGGCGCCGGCTTGCAGCGTGGCGGCAAACTTGTTGGCGTGAGCGGGCACAACGCGGTCATCTGTATCCGCCGTGGTGATTAACAATGGCGGATAGGTTACGTTTGGGCGAAGGTTGTGCAGGGGCGAATAGGCAAACAGCATTGCGAACTGCTGCGGATCGGTTTCCGCGTTCCCATATTCCCCTACCCAATATTGGCCTACGGTGAAGCGATGATAGCGCAGCATATCCAGCACAGGCACGGAGCAAATCACCGCGCCGTACAGGTCGGGTCGCTGCACCATGCACGCGCCAACCAGCAGCCCGCCATTGCTGCCGCCATGAATCGCCAGCCGCCGGCTGCTGGTGTAACCATTGGCGATCAGCCACTCGGCGGCAGTAATAAAGTCGTCAAAGACGTTTTGTTTGTTAGCCAGCATTCCTGCCTGATGCCAGGCTTCGCCGTACTCGTTGCCGCCGCGCAGGTTAGCCACGGCGAAGATGCCGCCAGCTTCCAACCAGACAGTGCGCTGCACCCAAAAAGCGGGGGTCTGGCTGATGTTGAAGCCGCCATAGCCGTAGAGAATCGTGGGATTGTGCCCATTGAGCGGCAAGCCCTTCTTCATGGTGATAAACATGGGCACGCGCGTGCCGTCTTTGGAAGTGTAGAAAACCTGTTTTGTCTCAAAGGCCTGTACATCAAAATCTACGCGCGGCTGAGACAGCGGCGTGAGCGCGTGCGTGATGAAGTCGTAGCGGTAAATGGTGGTGGGAAACAAGTAGGAGGTGAAAGCGAGAGCCATGTCGCTGTCTGGCAACTGCCCAGACAAGCCCATGATGGAGCCAATGGTGGGTAGGGGAATGTCGCGGTCGAACCGCCCATCCAGATGGAAGACGCGCAAAATGTGATGGGCGTCTTGCATGTAGGCGACTACGAGTTGGTTGTTGACGGCGGAGACAAAAGCGATGACGTCAGCCTGTTCGGGCACAATCTCCTGCCAGGCGGATCGCTCTGGTTGGGTTATGTCAATAGCGATGATGCGACCGCGAGGGGCGTCCAGATCGGTATGGAAGTAGAAGACGGAGCCAACGTTGGTGATGAAGTTGTACATGGCGTCGGCGTCGTCCAGCAGCCGCACAAAATCGTCGCTGCCGTCCATAGGGCGGTAGTAGATGCGGTTTTGGACATCGGTGCCGCGCCAGACGTAGAGGAGCAGGTAGGCATCATCTTCGCTGGGGAAGGGGGCAAAAGCCAGTTCGGGCGACTCGGGGCGGGCGTAGACGATAGGATCGGCGGTGCACGGCGTGCCCAACTGGTGGAAGAAGACGCGGTTATGGGTATGCTGCGCCTCGTCTGGCACGGTTCCTGGTTCGGGGTAACGGTTGTAGAAGAAGCCGCTGTTGTCTGGTTTCCAGGCAATGCCGGCAAATTTGCACCACAATACCTCGTCCGCCAGATCCCGTCCGGTGTCTACCTGCCGCACGCGAACGGTTTGCCAGTCGCTGCCGCTTTGCGAAACTGCGTAGGCGAGTAACTGCCCATTGCGGGTGACCACCTGATTGGTGATGGCGGCGGTGCCATCGGGCGTCAATGTGTTGGGGTCTAGCAGCGGCTGTGGTTTGGCGGCGTCGTCTGTCTGCCAGTAGAGGACAGCCTGATTTTGCAGACCATCATTCTTATTAAAAAAGGTGCGACCGCCGCGTCGCCAGGGAACGCCGTATTTGGGGTAGTCCCATATTTGGGTGAGGCGGGATTTGATGCGGGCGCGGGCGGGGACTTCATGGAGCAAACCAAACGTCAATTCGTTTTGCGCCGCCACCCAGTTCTGGGTTTCTGGGGAATGCGGGTCTTCCAACCAGCGGTAAGGGTCGGCCACCAGCGTGCCGTGATAGTTGTCTACCACATCCTCACGCCGCGCGGGCGGATAGGTGAGGGTCAGTTGTTTGATGAGGGACATCGTTTCTCCAGACGTTTAAGCATGGTCACAGGGGACAGGGCAAAGAGCCTGCCTGTATTTTGTTAGATAATCGTCTTATTGTAGCATAGCGCTGGCGTTTGTACCTGGTCACGTTCCATTTTGCTTGACAAGTTCACGCCCAATCTTGTATTCTTTGTAAACGTTTCTGTTTGTGCCATAAGCCAATGCCATAAGTTTGCGGAGGGTGCGTCTTACTAATCCCTGTTTGGCGGCATTTGTTCTTCTTTAACCCCATACATAACTATTTTCCGCAGACTGGCGCGGCTTTGGCTTTCTTATTTCACCTTTTTACAAGCCAAAGGAGATTGTCATGTTGACCCGTTTTTCTCTCTCATTTGCCGTTGTTTTGGTTGTCACGGGTATGCTGCTGGCGCTGGCTGGCTGCCGGCAAGGGGGCGATCAGCCCGCCGCCACAGCGGTAACTGCGGCGACGGACGTGGCCGTCACCGAGCGTGTCGCCCCTACGGATACGCCGTCGCCCACCGATACACCCGCCCCCACCGATACGCCCGCGCCGACGGACACGGCCACGCCCACAGCCACGGCGACGGCCACAGCCACCAGCACGCCCACAGAAACCCCTGAACCAACCGAGACGCCCACGCCCACCGAGACGCCCGAACCCACGGCCACGCCGCTACCGCCCACGAATACGCCCGTGCCTGTCACCAACACGCCCGCGCCTACAGCTACTCCGGTGGAGACGGCAACGCCTGATTTTATCACGGTGTATTACATCTCGAATCCCAACGACATTCTGGGCGTGTTTCCACTGCGCCCGTTTGATGCGCGGGGCATGTACAATAACATGCTGCTCATTCGGGGATCGTTGGGCACGATGCGGGATGCCTTGCCTGGAACGAAGAATGGGGACGCGAATGCCTGTAACAGTTACACCGGGGCGTATAGTAGTATTTTGAATGCCGGCATTTTCTACGACGAAGTGCCTGACGACTGGGAAGATATAGATTTTGCCTACTTCCTCTCTTTTATTTACTCGCTGGATCGCACGCGCCCCGCTTATTTGTCTTGTGTAAATGCCGGCAAAGTGGACGAGTTCAACCACAACCTGGCCCTGCAAACCATCGAGGAAACGCTCAGTTTCCTCAACCCATACATAGACTCTGCCGCCGGTCGCCTGCCGTAATTGATGCCTGCCAGGCGCAGCGCGGCGGCGTCCGCGCTGCGTCTGGCGACCCCTTTTCCGTTTACCGTTCACATCTTTTCGGCTAAACTAAATACCTGTCCGCAAAACAAGGTCGCTATCACCCGCAGTCTTCCCCGCGTTGCCGCGGGGGAGCATTTTGGCAGGGTGGGCAGGTCGCCTTTTAAGCCCACTCGCCGTTTACCAGATATTCAATGGAGTTGTCCATGCGCGGTGCGCAACACAGCCCGTCCCTTCGGTAGACCTCAGGACAGGCTTTGAGCTTGTCGAAGGAATGGATGAAGATTTGTGGCGCAGTTTGCTAAGCTGCGCGTCAGGTAATTTTCGTAGGATGGGCGGGTTGCCAACCCGCCCTACGGAGTTAGAGACGTTGCATGGCAACGTCTTGACGAAGGAGCAGGTTATATATGCCAGGGGTTATTGCTGCCGGCAGTCAAGAAACAGCCAGAGCAGGCGCAGCTATGTTGGAGCAGGGCGGCAATGCTGTTGACGCCGCCGTAGCCGCCGCCTTTGCCTCGTTTATCGCCGAAACCGGCGTCGTGCATTTGGGCGGCAGCGGCATCGCCCAAATCTATAACCCGGACACGGGGCGCGGCGTTGTCTACGACTTCTTCAGCGCTACGCCAGGGCTGGGTGGCCGTGGCTTGCCTGCCAATCTGGATTTCAGTCCAGTCACCATTGACTTTGGGGCCACCACGCAGGATTTTCATCTGGGGCGCGGTTCGGTGGCTGTGCCAGGGAATATTCGTGGATTGTGCCAGATGGCGGCAGACTATGGGCGGCTGTCCCTGGCGACGCTGCTGCAGCCTGCCATTCGCCTGGCGCGCGAAGGGATGTATCTGGAACCATTCCAGACGAATACGTGTGACTTGCTATCACCGCTGTACACGCATACGGCCAGTATGCGCCAGGTTTTCCAGCCCAACGGTCACATTATTCAACCTACTGACCGCCTGTACATTCCGCATCTGGCAGAGACGCTGACCGAACTGGCGGCGCAGGGCGCAGAGTACGCCTACACAGGCGCGCTGGGGCAGGCGCTGGCGGCAGATCAGGCAGCACATGGGGGGCTGATTACGGCAGATGATCTGGCTGTCTATACGGTCGCGAAGCTGCCGCCCATTCGCTTTCCCTATCGAGAGTATGAGATTTTGCTGCCGCCGCCCAGTTCAACGGGGGGGGCGTTGACGGCTTTCACACTGAAATTGTTATCCGCGTTTACGGTGAACCAACTGCCGCATGGCTCAGCGGCGCATTTGCGGCTGCTGGCAGAAGTGATGGGGGCCACAACCAGGGCGCGCGTTTTCTGGGATCGGTGGTGGGGGGAAATGCCGGCCGCCGCCGCCATGACTGCCTTCCTGGCTGACGAATTCGTGCAGGTCTATATCGAACAAGTGCGCGCCGCCTTGCACAGTCGTCGCCCCTTTGCTGCCCAGCCTGAACCGCCTGCGCCTGCCAACACCAGCCATCTCAGCGTCATTGATGGGGATGGGCTGGCAGTCAGCCTGACGACGACAGCGGGGGAATCGGCGGGTTATATTGTGCCGGGCACAGGCTTCATCCCCAACAACATGATGGGCGAAGCCGACCTGCATCCGCACGGCTTCCACACCCAGCCGCCGGGCCAACGCCTGCCGACGATGATGACGCCCACCATTGTCCTGAAAAATGGCAAGATTCGCCTGGTTGCCGGCAGCGGCGGCAGTACCCGCATTCGCAGCGCCGTGCTGCAAACGCTGAGCAATCTGCTGGACTACGGCATGAAACTACATGACGCCGTTAACACCGCCCGCGTCCATTATGAAAATGGCGTTTTGCAGTGCGAAGCTGGCTACGACTCCGCCGCCGTGGCCGAAGTGGAACAAGCGGGTTACACTGTCAACCGCTGGCAAACGCGCAGCATCTACTTCGGCGGCGCGCACAGCGTCTCCCGCACTGAATCAGGCCGCCTGGTGGCCGCCGGCGACACCCGCCGCGGCGGGGCGGTCGCCGTGGTCTAGCTTACTATTCGCAAAGACACGAACTGTTGGCTTGAACGGGCAAACTAACAGTTTGTCCCACATTCACAGGTAAGATTATGCGGGAACAACTGTTGGAGCTAGTGCGCTGCCCTGAATGTCGCGGCGCACTACAAATAAAAAGCAGTACAACCGATCATGAAGCGGTTTGGGATGGTGAACTACAATGCCAACAATGTCAGGCTGTGTATGCCGTACGAGCAGGTATGCCTCATCTCTATGTAGATGATGAATTCTGGCAGCCCAAACATCGTGAAGCCGAAGGTTGGGTGGCCATCCACAAGGAAAAAGGCATTTACGAACCGGACGACAGAAATAATGTTGACCTGCGCATACCCTATACCAACCAGGAACCGTGGATTCAAGTAGCGCGCAGCTTTGACATAGCTTTGGAATTATTAGCTATCGAACCAGGTACACGCGTGCTTGACCTGGGAGCTGGTCGCGGCTGGGTGGCCAAACATTTCGCCTTGCGAGGCTATAACACAGTCGCTTTAGACATCGTACCGGATGAAAAAGTGGGCTTGGGGCGTGGACATGCGCTGATGAAAAATGCCAACACATTTTTCGAGCGCGTCATCGGGGACAAGGAGAATCTGCCCTTTGGCGAAAGCACCTTCGACATCGTGTTTTGCTGCGGCACACTCCATCACAGCGGCAATCTACCACTTATTTTAGGCAATATTCGCAAAGTCTTGCGGCCAGGGGGCGTATTATGTGCCATTAACGAACCCTGTATCAGTATTTTTACTGACCAGACAGCCGTTCTGGCTCAAGATGCTGCCCAAGAACTACGGCTTGGCATCAACGAAACACGTCCCACTATTATAGATTACTATCGCGCGGTGGTCGCAAATGGCCTGGAACCATTGTGGGCGATTCCAGCCTCGTCTTATCACATGGATGAGGTAAAAATGCAGGCTTGGGGACAAGACCTGGGCGCTTTCCTGGGGCCAATAACCTGGGGGAAACCCATACGCGCCTGCCGGCGCATCTACAATTTTGCCCAAAATCATTTACGTCTGGCACGCCACCAGATACAACTACCGCTCCCCCCCACTCCTCTTAAGAGGAAACGTAATCAAATGGGTTATGCCATCGCACTCTGGATTGACGCCGAACTTCTGCTGGTAGCCCGCAAACCTAACCAGGATATCAACGAACTTAGTCCGGTGGGTATTCAACTGGCTGAAAGATCCTATCCGTGTTTATCTACTTGCTCTGTAATGTCAGGTTGGAAATGAGTGTCAGGAATATCTGGTTTTCCAGGTTGGAGAAGTTGTGGGTAGGCGCTTCGGCCCAGGCGACGAGTTCCTGACCATTGCGCAGGGT
>CAZDSN010000085.1:0-10142 GCA_964507675.1 uncultured Ardenticatenaceae bacterium
ACCGTGCCCTTCGTCACGAGTGATTATCATTTCGACAGGCAGCCCGCGTTCTTTGGCCTGCTCGGCAAAGCGGATGACGGGTTGGATGGCGCAGCGGGAATCATTTTCGCCGTGCAGAATCAGCACAGGCGCTTTGAGATGCTCCAGGTAAGTGATGGGGGAGCGTTCTCGATACAGTTCAGGTTTTTCTGCCGGACTGCCGCCGAAGAAAAACTCATCGTAAAAGCGAAAGCCAGCGTCCAACAAGTAATAGTCATCCGCCCAATCGGTCACGGGCACCAGGGCCACGCCGCCGGCCCATTCATCGGGCTGGGTGGTCAGGGCAAGGAGGGTGAGGAAGCCCCCATAAGAGCCGCCGGTGATGGTTGGTTTGGAGGCCAGTCCCAACAACTGCCTGGCATAGCGCGCCCCGTACAATACATCTTGCATGTCGCCGCCGCCTAAATCGCCAATGTTGAGTTCCTCAAATTCAGTACCAAACGTGGTGCTGCCGCGAAAGTTGGGGGTGAAGACGTGGAAGCCAGCCAGGGCCAGCGCTTGTATCTGCGCCCGCCATGTGTTGCCGGTGACGGACGTGGGTCCGCCATGCGCATAGATAACAAGCGGCGCTTGCGGGTTGGCGTAGCGCAGCAGCCAGCCTTGTATTTGCCGCCCATCGAAGGAGGGGAACCAATGGCTTTCCACGGGGACATACTCGCCCCGTTGCGGCACGGTTACCAGTTCTTCCACGCGCCCTGCCTGATAACGGTTAATGGTATTAGGTTGGTCCAGGCGGCTGGCGGCCCAGATGGGGCCGTCCTGGGTGACGGCGATTGTCCAGGCGGAGGTGTCGTCCAGCGGGTCGGACCACAGGCCGCTGCGCCACGACAGCAGCCGCGGGGACAGCGTCGCCTGGTAGCCGGCGATAGCCGCCAGCGTCTCGTCGTCCAGCCAGTGCATATCTTCCACGTTGCCGGGCACGGGCAGGCGGGCCAGTTCGGCCCCGTCGGGCAAGGAGCGGACGACAACCTGGTGCTGGGTTTTGTTGACGGTGGTGGTGTAAGCAACTTTGCCCTGGCAGATAGTTATGTGCGTCTCGCGGGAGGCGTCGCTCTCGCTGATCCAGCGCACAATCTGGCCCTGAGCCACATCCAGGAGACCGACGTCGAAATTCATCTTGTCTGCGCCGCGTCCTACGGACAGCGCAGCCAGGCCCAGTTCTGGATCATAATCAATGGAGAGCAGCCAGCGGTTGCTGCTGAAGATCGTCTGCATCTGCCCATCGGCGGCCAGAATGCGGACATACTGCTCTTCGTCGTCGCCGCCGGCCACCAGCCAGCGGTCGTCTGCCAGCCAGCAAAGCCAGCCAACGCGGCCAATGGGAGCCGCCGTGATTTGCTGCCGCTCGCCACTGTTGTAATCGAGGCGAAAGATGTTGTACTTTTCGCTGCCGCCCTGATCCTGGGCATAAACAACCCAGGGTTGGGTGGGGTGGAGCACGGCTTCGCCATAAACGGATTCATTGCCGGGGGTTAATAGCTGTGACTCGCCAGCGTGCCAGTGATAGAGCAAGGGCACGCCGGACTCATTATCGCGGTAGAGAAAATCGGGACGCTGCCGCCGCCCGGATACGCCGGTCAGGCGGGGAATGGCGTACAGGTCGTGTACCATTTGGTAGTAGGGACTGTTTTCGATATCCATGAAGAGAGTTACTCCGGAAGGGGGAAATAGTTAATTGGTGAATGGGTGAATGGTTAATAGGGCGTTGCTTGCCTGGAGTCTCAAGGCGTGCGTCGAGGCTGTCGTTTACGATGTGCTGTTATCTCCCAGGTGGCTGATGAGATGAAAATGGAGTTGGGGCACGTCCTGGTAAGGGCCGCCGTTGGCGATGAGGCGATAGCCATGGCGCTGCAGGTCAAATTCTGCCACCAGACTCTGGAGTATAGAAAACAAATCGGCGGTGAAGTCGGCGTCGGCAGGCGTGAGCGCGGTCAGGTTGGGGATGGCCCGCTTGGGCACAAGCAAAATGTGCAGCGGGTAGCCGGGCCGGGGGTGGGGGAAAGCCAGCAGGGTGTCTGTTTCGCGCAGGCGTTTAACGGGCAATAAGAAACTCATGCGGGCGAAAAGTAGTCCAATCAGGCGACGTGTGAGCGGGAAACGGGCCAGACGCAGCAGCCATGATAAGTCTGGCGACTCTCGCGCCCGCGACCTCATACCAATAGACCAATGTCATCTGCCTGTCGCCGGTCTATTACTTCATGTCCAAAGAATGCCAGAAATGTCTTTTCCCGATCAGTGACGCCTGGCCCCAAAATGACACGATAGCGCATGCGCGCCTCGGTGACATACCAGCCAAAGCCAGGGATGAAACCATTAGCAGCCACAAATAGTTCTAGCTGCGCGGCGAACCATTCCAGACCCCGGCGGTTGGGCAAACGCCGCTCATTATCCAGCCCAATCAAGATGTACGTATTGCTATCCCCTTTGGCCCGCCCTAACTCGACGCAATCAAAAGCCTTTACAACCAGATCGCGTTTCTCGTTGGCCGCTCTAACGAAGGCGGCGGCTTCTACTTCGTGGAGAGTGCTGTCGCTGTATTCGCGCACGAATTCTTGCGGATTTTCCAGATAACGTTCCAGTTGCGTGGCACTGTCGAGCAGGTTCAGGCAAATTTGCCGCGCGGCTGGAGAAAGCTGTTGGGGCACAAAGGTTGGCTCAAGACAGCGGATTTTGTCTAGCAATTCGGGGCGGGCGTTGAGCAATTCGACTACATCGGCGCTGGTTTGGGGAAACCGGCCATTGAAGATGGCTAATACTTCGGGCGTCGGCTCAATAATGTAGGTTCGGGATTGAAGATAGCCGGACAGCACGAAATCGGCAAACCAGTTGACAGCAGTCTTTTGATAGACTTCATCCCGGCTGCTTAAAGGCCGGTTGTCGAAAGTGGTGTGTTGGCTGGGGCCAGGTTGGGGGCGCGGGTCGCCGGGCGGGTCCCAGGCATACTGAATCTTGGTTGCGGGCTGGTCGGCGGCAAAAACCTGGCTGGCAAAAAGCGAATTTGAAAAGCGGACGTAGCCGCCCACGTTAAAGTCAACAGCTACCACGCTGTCCGGATCATTGCGATCTCCTGGATTAACGTCATACTGGCGCGTCCAATCAATGATGCGTCGGTCGGTAGCGTTGCCGTTTGGATTTAATACGACCACATAAAAACCCATGATTTCCTCCTTCTCGTGGGACTGTTGTTTAATTGGAAGGCCAGGGCAGACGGCGAATCTTGCCCGTATTGCGCCGGACGATCCAGATGGCGCTGGTCTGCCCGTTTGGGGCTTCGTCAATGGTTAGGCGGTATTCGGCGGGCTGGTGGGGATCGGGCTGCCAGAAGCTGTCCTCGATGAAGGTTTGCCAGACCCAACTGGCGCAATTATTGATGTTGAGCGTTTCTGGGCTGACGTCCAGGCGTGCCAGCCCACTTTCGGTGATGACCCACAGCTCTGTGCCGGCATTTCCCACGCCCACATCCGTCACCAACTGCGAATCCAGATCAGCCACCGGACATTCCTGACGCAGGTTGCTGCTCAGACTGGTCTTATAGACTGTGACGCCAGCAGCGTGACCAAACCAGGCTCGTCCTTGCCCATCGCCGGCAACGGCATTGATCACACCAGAGGCCACCATACTGCCATCTTGGCTGTCTACCCAACCATCAGCCTGCCAGCGGTAGACAAAACTAGCGCCGACCAGCCATACGGTTTGCGCCTGGCCGGGCGCCAGTGCCAGATCATACACATGAATGATGGGCGAAGAGGCTGGCGGGGGCAATAGTTGCGGCTGCTCTTCTCCTGGGCGGAGTTGAAACAGGTTACCGACAATGTCGCCGAACCACAAAATACCATCCGCATCTATTTGCATCGCCGTCACCAACCCTCCCGATGCGCTTGGCGGCAGCCAGGTGACATCTGTCTCGCCCAAACGGTATCGTCCGATTTTTCCGGCGCCGCCCGTCTCGCCGGCACTGAACCAGACTTCTGTTCCCCCCGGCGCTGCCGCTACTACCTCCAGCATGGCGGCGGTCACCTGTTCCGGCTCGCCGGCGGCAGCCGTCTCATAATGGAATAATCCTTCTTCAGTCGCAAACCAGACGTGACCATTAGCGGCGGCGGCATCTCGCAGCTTTTGCTCTGCCAGGGCGGGAAAAACGATTAACTGCGGCAGAGGAGTGGCTGCTGCTGCCGGCAGAGAGGACGTTGGCCGAAGGGTGGTAACCAGAGTAACCGTACTGCCAGGAGGGCGTACATCGGCGACGGCGTTGCTTTCCTGGCTATTGCGCCACACCAGGAACCCTACACCCATGGAGATGATGACCACAACCACAAGAATGAGCCACAACAGATTGTGTTGGCCCGATTCTGCACCCACGGTGATGGTGCTGCCTGTCACCGGACCTTCGATGATTACGCCCTGGTTGTCTATGATGTTTCTATCCGGGGATGGCCTTGGCGTGACGATCTGCTCGTCGCTGTCTTCATCACCGCTGCCGGCATAGCTGGCTACCTGACGCGCCAGCGCCGCCAACTCCTGGCGACAGGCATCCCCAGGCTGTCGCCGTTCACTCAAGACCAGCAAGAACAGCGCCAGGGCGTTTTCCTGTGTCTGGCTGGCTTTCTGTTCGTAAAGCAGGGCGATAATGTTGTCAATACGGTCTTGCCGCGTATCAGCTTCCGCAGCCAGACCGGCCCACGGGCGAACGCGGGCGTCCACGAAAACGCGCCGCAACGCCTCGTTGCTATCAAACGGCCCGCAGCGAAACAATGTCTGGCGCAGCTGTTGATTTAAGTCAGGCGGAAGACCCTTCATTAAAATGTAGGCCCCCCCTTACCCAATCAATTTAAGGGCCAGGTTGAGGCTGTGCCAGTAGATACGGTAGAGAGGGGTGGGCCATGCGCTGGTGGGCATGAGCGGCGGGAATTTACTGGCTTCGGGTTGGTCAAATGTGTTGCCCAGGCCGGAAACGTCCCACAAGATGTCGGCGCCGGGGATGCCCAGGTTGGCGACCATGTCGTCTGGTTTGCTGCCGTTGTTTTCCAGGATGTTGCTGTGTACCCAGTTGTTTTCGGGGGTGGGACCAACGTCAATGGTTTCGGGATCGAAGGCGACAGTCAGGTTGAATACGGCAATGCCGGCACTGTTATTCCCGCGCATCGTATTGTTGTAAACTTCCACGTGGTCGGCCCCCAGCAGCACAATACCCGCGCCTTCAGGAACCAGAGCGGCGGTGATTTCGGGTGGGGCGAAGTTGGCGTGGTTGTTGTTTTCCACCAGGTTGTCATACACCTTCGTGTTGAGGGAGACCTTGGAGGGGAGGTTGGGCAGCAGATCAACGAAGATACCCGTAGCGTTGTCGTAGGTATGGTTGCCGTAGATTTCGGCGGTATCGGTGTTTTCGACTTCGATGCCCAGGACGTTGCCATAGGCGACGTTATAACGCACGATGACGTTGGCGCATTTGCCGGCATAAATGCCGGCATCATGCATCCCCACCGCCGTCGAATTCTCCACGATCACGTCCGTGCTGCGCGTAGGGTAAATGCCATATGTGCCTGTATCTTCCACGTACAGGTCGTGCAAATGCACGCCTGTAGCCCCTTCCACCAGGATGCCATTGCTCTTGTAATGCTGCACCACAAAGTTCGCCATTTCAAAATTATTGCCAGAAGCAATGACGCCGTCGGCCATTTCGCCCAGACCATCTAACACAGGCCATTCGCCAGCGGCGTTTGGTTCGCCCAACAGCGTGAAATCGCTCAAATCCACCACTACCCGCTCGTGGTAAACGGCATAAGGAACCAACACCGTGTCGCCAGCGCGGGCGCGGTCTACGGCGGCTTGAATTGGCTCACCCGGTTCAACGCGAATCGTCATGGGCGCGCGCGCAGGCTGCAAGCTTTCACCGGTGGGGTTGACGGCGTTTACTGCGGCCACCACAGCCTGCTCAGGATTCTCCATGGGCGGCACGACCGGCAGCCCCGAGGGGACGGCGGCGGGAATGTCGGGGGTAGCCTGTTCATCAGTGAGGGCGTACAGGAAAGCGATCAGGTCTGCTTTTTCCTGATCGCTCAGTTCAAAGCCAAGCACAAACTGGTCTACATTGCTCATGCCGTGCGCCCGCCCGCCGCCATCGGCGTAGAAGTCAATGACTTCTTCCAGAGTCGCCAGAGAGCCATCGTGCATGTAAGGGGCGGTGAGAGCGACGTTGCGCAGCGTGGGCACTTTGAATGCACCCTGGGGGGCGTCGCCGGCTATGCCGGCCCGTCCCGGGTCGTCGCCGGGCACGCCAATGACGCGGAACGTGCCATTGGTAAAGGTGGGGGCGGCATGGCATTCGAAGCAGCGGGTGGCAGCGGAGCGGAACAGGTTCAGACCGCGGCGCTGCGGCTGGGTGAGGGAATCGAAATTGCCGGCAGCGTACTGGTCAAAAGGGCTGTTGTTGCTAATCAGAGTACGCTCGAAGGCGGCAATCGCCTTTTCGGCATTAGCCAGGGTCACTGCCGCCGCGCCGCCGCCAAAGGCTTTGTCAAACATCTCCATATAGGCTGGAATGGCTTGTAATTCTGCTGCCGTGGCGGCGGCATCGCTGCCCATTTCGTCTACGTGCGTAATGGCGGTGTGGGCCTGGTCTTCCAGGGAAGAGGCGCGCCCGTCCCAGAACAACGCTTTCTGGTAAACGACATTCCATAAGGTAGGGGCGCTGCGCGGCAGCAGCTTGCCGCTGGCCCCGGTGGGGTTGGCCTGACCATCGCTAAAGGCCAGGTCAGGGTGGTGGCAGGTAGCGCAGGCGATGTCATTGTTAACTGAAAGGATAGGGTCAAAAAAGAGCAGGCGACCCAGTTCGGCTTTTTCTGCCGAGGTAGAGTTATCGGCAGGGGTGTTTTCCGGCGGAAACTCCCGCAGTAGTCCGCTGTAGGAGGGCAGCACGCTGCTGGCCCCGGCGCCGTAGTCGGCGGGAGCCACAGCAGCATCGGCGGGAACAGGGGTGAGGGCAGCTACAACCAGCAGCACCACAATAACACCCAGCAGGACACCCAAAATACGCAGTATCCACTTCAGCACGGTTGACATGTAAGGCCTCCTTGGGGGACTGGGCTACGGCAGGCAGCGTGCGGCTCGCCAGTCCTTTATTTGAGTGTGAGCAGATAGGCAACAACGGCGTCGAGTTCTTCGCTGGTGAGTTTTTTGCCGAGGTCTGCCGGCATGGCGTTGGCAAAACCGGTCACCAGAAACGCATCGGGTCGCAAAATGGACAGTTCGATATATTGTTTGGCGGTCAGATTGGCGTCGTAGGTAGACGCGCGGCTGGCTATCCCGGCCAGCGACGGGCCAACGATGATAGTATCGGGCACAGTCGCGTGGCAGGTAGCGCAGTGGAGATTAAAGACAGATTCCCCGCGCGCCACCTGGGGATCGCGGGTAGGCGTTGGCTCTGGTTGGGCGGAGACGCCGCTGCAAGCCACCAGCAGCAGGGCCAACGCTAACCATAGAAGAATAGAAAGTTTGGGCAGCAAACGGACAGTAAGAGGCATGAATGATTCAGCGCGGGTGCAGGCGCTGCCTGCTACGGGCCGAAACGGTCCAGCACGGGCGCATAAGTACAGCGGCAGCCGTGCGGATGGGAGCAGCCTTCAATGGGCAGCGATGGGACTTCGTCAAACGGGTAAGCGCCTTGATGCTGCCGGCAGACGGGGCAGCAATCGGCGTTAGTTAAAATAAGAACTTTGGTAGCCAGGCCGCCCTTAATTTGTTGTAGCACTTTTTGATGTTCTTCGTGTGTGAGCACGTTGATCCTCCTTTGGATGATGGCCGAATTCTACGAGTAAGTGAGAGAGATGGCAAGGTGTCGTCTGGCGGCGTGGGATTTTGCCGGGCACAGAATGAGCAGACGGAACAGGGGGCGCTAAATGTGTTAAAATACCGGCCAAACAAAAAAGAGCCGCGTTTAGCGACTCTTTGGGAGTGGTGAGCCTGTGGGCCATAGAGGACTCGAACCTCTGACCAAGTGATTAAAAGTCACCTGCTCTGCCAACTGAGCTAATGGCCCTCTCAGTGAGATGCATGTCCAGGCGGGAATTGTGCCACAAATGCGCCTTTTCAGCAAACGACAACCGGACAGGTGTGCGCCAAACTGACTTTCGTGGACAAACCAAATGACAGAAGTATGGCAGACCTTTGCCATCGTTTGCCCACAGGGCAAATAGCCTGCCCGCTCTCCATCGAGAATGAGACGGAGTTGTCCATGAGCGGCGGCGCAACACAGCCTGTCCCTTCGGTAGACCTCAGGGCAGACTCTGAGCTTGCCGAAGGGATGGATGAAAATTCGTGGCGCAGTTTGCTAAACTGCGCGTCAGGCAGTTTTCGTAGGATGGGCGGGTTGCCAACCAGCCCTACGGAATTAGCTATTTTCGAAGGAGCGCACCACGAAGAATGAAAACAGGATTTCGCAGAATGACGCAGATTTGTTTTGTGGGGCGGCTTGGGAGTGGCTTCACTGACCACTGACCACCGTTCACTGACCACTATTTTCGAAGGAGCCTGGCAATGGCTGATGCTATTTTAGTGACAGGAACCATGATCGGTTTTGGTCAGGAGATAGCAGCATCCCTGGCTGAGCGCGGATTTGTGGTTTATGCCGGCATTTCCGACCTCAACCAATCCCTCCAACTCACCACTGCTGCCGCTCAACGGGGCATCACCCTACGCCCCCTCTTCCTGGACGTGACCGACCAGGCCAGCATTGACGCAGCCATCTCCACCATCCTGGCCGAAAACGGCGACATTTACGGCGTCGTCCACAACGACTTTCTCTTTATGCGCGCCTACTTTGAAGACTTCAGCGACAGCGAAATACGCGCCGTCTACGAATCCAGCCTTTTTGGCACCATGGCTGTTACTCGCGCCGTGCTGCCCCCTATGCGCGCCGCCCAAAGGGGTAGAATTGTGGTGATTTCGTCCGTTGCCGGCAGAATCGCCACGCCCACCAGCACTCTCTACAGCTCCGTGCGGTTTGCCCAGGAAGGGTTTGCGGAAGCTCTATACCAGGAAGTAAAACCCTTCGGCATCTACGTTAGCTTGATAGAATCAGGCGTGGTTCCCGCGGAAACCTGGACTGTGGAAAAGAGCGCGGCGGCAGAAGCCCGAAACGAACACAGCCCGTACCACCTCCAGTTTCAGCAAGCAGACAAAGCTTTTGGCCATATGCTGCAAACCTCCAACATCAAGCAGGCAGACGTGGCCCAAAAGGTCTGTGCGGCATTCATCGCTCCCCATCCTCCCCTGCGTTACGTCATTGGCTCAAAAGCCAAAGCAGCCATTACCTTACGACGCTTCCTCCCCGACAGACTGTTTGAGCGGCTCTTTTTCCATTTCACGGCCACAGCCCAAAAGCCCCTCTACCAGCCGGCAAGGGCCAGCGCCGAGGATACATGACTTTCGTCAGATAAGCTGCTATCCCCCCTCCCAGACACAGAGCATACACGCAAAAAAAAGGCTCAAAAGGTAGTGGTACCTTCTGAGCCTCGCATTATATATGCCCCCGGATTCCCACCCCCCTTCTGCCGTGCTGCCTAATAACTCTGCTCCATGAAGAGTGAGGATACCCTTCGCTATTAAGGATATGCCACCAGCCATTTTTACCCTAGTGACAATCATCATCCGTCTGCATGACATTTGTCAATAATCCTCGTCAAATAGTGGTCAGTGAATAGGGGAGCGTGGTCAGAAGCTTGGTGGAGATTCGTGGAGAAGTTTCATCCATTATGGCGCGCCTTGCGCACGGGGAACTCCTTCGTGGGGCGAACAGGAATGCCCGCAGTTGGGCGTATGATTCTACGGTGACGTTCATCCGCTAAACCCGTGCGTTCTGTCACTAACAGCCCTCTCGATAAACATCTTACAATCTCATGAGGACAACTCCATTAACAAGTTCAGCGGCTCGTTTGCGTAGTCGCCGGGCGCGCCCGTGATAGCGCAGGGAGGGGAAATAAACACCCGATTTATCCGTCCCGTTTCAGACCCGTATGGAAATCTATCCACATGACCACTACTTCACTACGCCAGGCTGAACGCACCATTCACACCACCTGCCCTTACTGCGGCGTGGGCTGCCAGAT
>CAZDSN010000086.1:0-10132 GCA_964507675.1 uncultured Ardenticatenaceae bacterium
CAGCCGTCACCACCGCCAGCAGCAGCGCCATGCTGCCTCGATTGCCCCAATCCGCGCCCGCCAGTATGGGCGGCAGGGCCACGCCAATGAGCAGCCCCAGCAGGGAGAAAATCTGCCGCCAGGCGGAAACAACGGCCCGTTGGCGCTCATCCGGCACCATTTCCGGGAAGAGGGCGGTCCAGTTCATGACCACGATCGTCCAGAAGAAGTCGAACAGCAGCACAAAAGCGAGGAAATAAAACAGCAGCCCCGTGCCTCTGCCGGCAACCAACCCCTCCGGCGGCGTCCACAAGAAGTAAAAGGTGATGCTCAAAGGGATAAAACTGCCGGCAATCCACGGAATACGCCGCCCCCAGCGCGTTTGTGTTCTGTCTGACCAGTAGCCCGACAGGGGATCATTGATGGCGTTCCACACGCCGTAAATGGCCCAGGCCAGCCCCACCCAGCGGGCGGCTAATCCTAACACGTCTATGTACACAAATTGGATATACGTGGCAAACGATTGGTAGGAAAGGGCTACGGCCAGGGAGCCAGAAGCGTACAAGATCATTTGCCAGCGAGGCAGGCGGTTCTCAGGCGTCATCAAGGGACCTCATCGGGGTGAGTGGGGATTTTTGCGTCCAGTAACCAGCTTGTGGCGTACCTCGTGCTTCACGCGGGGCGCCAGGACGGCGTCATATTCGGCCAGGAAGGCCATCACAGCCTGGGGATCGTGGGGAACCAACTCACGCAGCGCCCAGGAGAGCGCCTTAACGACCATGTCATCATGATCGGCAGCCAACAAGCGGCACACGGCCAGCGTGCGCGGCGTATCCCCATGCCCTCCCTGGGAGCGCATGTTCAGGGCCACCGTGCTGACCAATGCCGCCCGCCGCTGCCAGCGATCCGGCGAGCCGGCCCACTCGCCAATCAAATCGTCGCTGATCTGGCCGCGCAGCCAGGCCGGGCCTGCCAGGGTGCGGGCGAAGCTGTCTACGGCGTCCCAACTTTCCATGCCTTGCCCAAACTCCATCAGTTCGGCTGCGCCAATCCGGGCAAAGGCGGCTGAATGATTTTGCACCAGTTCGCAGGCCAGCCAGCGGCGGCCATAGGCGTGCAGCAGTTGGCGAGCCACCGCCAAAACATAGGCGGCATCCACCGTCCGCAGTTGGCGCGAATAGCGGCGACGCACAGCCCGTTGGTTGGGCGTGTTGGGTTGGGGCAAAGCGCGAATGCCGGCATCAATCGCCGCTGCCATGGTTTGTGGCGTATCGGTTGCAGGATGTGCAGTCATATGGGTCTGCCAGGGACGGGGGGGCGACTCTTCCAAAGCCATTCGCCCCTTCACGGTTTCTTGGTCACGACTGGCCGCAAAGCTGACATTCCGGGCACGGTGAGGAATCCCTTCCTGGGTGTCTCCGGCAGCGGAATTGGCCGCGCACGGCAAAACTATATCTGATGCAGAACCCGGTGGCAATGAGGAGT
Organism: uncultured Ardenticatenaceae bacterium; assembly: GCA_964507675.1. Taxonomy (GTDB): domain Bacteria; phylum Chloroflexota; class Anaerolineae; order Promineifilales; family Promineifilaceae; genus JAGVTM01. Next base: position 1,465 of record CAZDSN010000086.1, read on the forward strand.
CTGAAGACCGCAGGCGCAAAGACAAAGCGCCCACTTCCATCAGGAAGGGGCGCTTTGCGAGCGGCGCTGTGATAGTGTGAACGCGCACACTATTTAGTTGTGGATGGCGAATTCGCGGCGCTGGGGTTCCATGTGAAAGGGGGAAGTGATGGGGAGCGCCGGCGCGGGGGCGGACGCTGCCGGCATCATCGCCGTCAGGGGATAAACCAGAGACACCCCATGCTGCCCCAAGACGCGCAGCCGTTCCAATTCGGCCAGCCGCTGCATGTCGCTGTCCGAGAACTGGCTGATTACTTTTTGTAGATGGGCCAGCGCCAACGCTTCGCTTTCGGTTTGCACGGCCCGCTCGTGCGCCGCTGCCAGGGTGGACTGGACTTGTGCCGGCAGTTCCATCTCCTGGATAGTTACCCGCTGCACCGCCAGTCCCAACGGCGTCAACTGCTCCGCCGCTGCCTGGCGTACAGCCCGCTCCAGCCGCCCCCGCCCGCCGCCGGCAAACAGGTCGGCGATAGTGTAATGGCTGAGGACCAGTTGCAGACAGTTATTAACATGCGACTGCACCATCAGCCGGCTTTTGCGCGCCAGTTTGAGCGCCAGTTTCGCCTGTAAATCGCGGGACAGGCTCAACGGCTCTATTTGGAACGTCGCCTGCCAGCGCACGGTTAGGGCAACGCCGCCGCTGGTATACGCCTGGCAGGCGCTCATCGCCGTTTCTGCGCCCAGGGGGATAACGGCCTGCACCTGCTCCACAAAGGGGCGCAGCCAGTGTCGCCCGCCAGGCAGCAGCCGTGAAAACGCCGCGCTCTCCCGGTTATAGACAACGGCTACACTCAATTCGGGCACGCGGACGAGGGCCACCCGCGCGATGATCATGCTCAGGCTCAAGAGAAAGACCAGGGCGGCCACGATGCCGGCCGTTTGCCAGCCAGCCGCCAGACTGCCCCCTACCACTACGCTGCTTACACCTAAGATTGCCCGCCACATCTGCTCAACTCCTTTCACTGCTGGTTTATATTCCTCAGCATGACAGTTTGTGTATGAATAACACAAATTATAGTGTACTAAATACACTTTGTCAATAGCCAGATGAAAGTAGACAGTCATTCAAAATATGACAGGACTATGGCCTCAGCCAGCCGCAGTCGGCGGAGCGCTCCGGCTAGAGTCTTCACGCTGCGGCAAATGGAGGAGTGTCTTGGGAGGGGAGTTGGCTACTGGCGGCGCGCCAGACTGGCCTGTACCGTGATCAGCACGTCGTCTGGGTTGAACGGCTCGGTCAATAAGTCCCGGAAATGGAATTGCCCAGAGTCAATCAGAGCCTGGGCGCTGCCGGCATCTTCGGCCAGCCATAGACAGGGAATGCCAGGCGTGGGAAACTCTGCCGCCATTTCGACATCTGCTACGAACAAGTCCAGCGATTGTTCGGCCAGATGGCGACGTGCGCTGGCCACATCCGGGAATACGTGCACAATGTACTGCTCTTGTTCCAAAAGCTGGCGTAGTTTCTGGTCTCTATCCGTTGCCCCATCGTGGCTCGCGCTGCTGGGGTTTCCGTCGCTTCGGCCCGCGCCGTAGCGGCGCGCATGATCCAGAATGCCGATGGTCTCCTGGAATGGCGGCGGCGCTGCTTCTGTCAGCGGGAACTTCACAATCACTGAAGTTCCCTGTTCGGGGTGGCTGCGCACCTGAATTTGCCCCTCGTGCAGCCGGACGATCTCGCTGACGATGCTCAAACCTAACCCGGTGCCGCGGATGGTGGATTGCCCTGCCTGCTGCCCCCGGTAGAAGCGTTCAAACAGGTAAGGTAAATCTTCGGCTTCGATACCAATGCCGGTATCCTGCACTTGCAGGCATACCTGCCCGGCGGCCAAAAACCCGTGTGTGCTGACCCACACTTGACCGCGTGGCGTATAGTTGATGGCGTTGACCAGGAGATTGGTTATGATTTGTGTCAGTTGGTTCCGTTCGCCACGAATCAGATAGGGTTGGCGACCTGGCACAAAGATTAACTTCAGCCCATTGGCTTCTGCCAGGGGGGTGTGAATTTCCACCATGTTTTCGACTAACGCATTTAGCTCAATCGTCTGGAAAGAAACCTTATAGCTGCCTTTCCCCTCCGATTCACGGCTCAAATCCAGCCGGGCCAGATCGAGAATGTCTTCGGTAAGCTGGATCAGGCGTTTGGTTTCATGTTTCAGAATGCTCAGGTATCTGGCTCTTTTGGCCGTGTCGTTAACCTGTTCCACCAGGCCCAAATATAGTTCCAGGTTGGTGATGGGTGTCCGCAGCTCGTGGGAAACGTCCGAGACAAACTTGGATTTGAGGCGGTCTAATTCCTGCAGCCGTATGTTGGCTGTCGCCAGTTCGCGGGTGCGTTCGTTGACGCGATGTTCCAGTTCGGTGGCGTAAGCCCGTAGCTGTTCATACAACTGGGCGTTTTCAATGGCAATGGCGACGTAGCCAGCCAGAGCCGTCAACAAGGAGATGTCGCGCTGCGGGTAAAAGTCATCGGGGTCGCGCCGGCCCAACAGCCAGAACCCCAACAGCCTGTGCCCCAGTTGGAGTGGGACAGCCAGACGTATCCAGGACAGGTCGGGCGGGCTGGGCTGGGTGGGCGGGAGATACCGGCTGGCAATGGTTTTGAGGTATTCGATCTGGTTGAGGGAGGCCGGCAGTTGCTGCGGCAGGAGTCCCTGGGTATAGGCCGTTTCCAATTGACTGCCAGTTAAAAGACAAAGCGCCGACTGGCGTATCAGTAGTTTGGGGGCGATTTCCTGTTCCAGGACGCGAGCCAGGTCTTCGTGGCGTACCGCTTTGGAGACTCGCCCCGCGAAATCTTCGATAATGGTGTCATCATACGGGATAGCTCCGTGAAACAGTTGCTCCACCAACCGCATATAGGATGGGCGCAGCAGGGGCGCCAGGACAACGAAGATGGTGGAAATGATGGCGCCAAAGACAATGGGTTCACCCACGCCCAGCCACTGGTTGCCTACCCAAAAGGTCAACACAAAAATGACCAGATAGATCAGCCCAAAGCTGTAGGAGCCAAGCAGCCGGCTGACGCGAAACTCCAGATCCCCTAAATAGCGGCGGAAGATGGCGTAGGTGTAAAAGAGCGGCCAGAGGGGGACGGACAGCAGGGCGATACCGGTAAGCAGTGGCGTCACGGCTGGCGCCGTGGAGGCGTCGCGCAGCAATACGTACAGAATGCCGGGGCCAAAAGCGAGGGCCAATCCGGCCAGCATAGTACGAGCGGCCTGGCGGCTGGCGGCGGTGTGATGCGAACGTAGACTGGTTAACAGTAAGGTGATGCTGATTAAAATGGACAGTATCAGGCTAGCCAGGTAAACCCCAGAGGGCAGTAACCGCCAGATTTCCAGGACAACCATGATTGCCGCCAGCCCGTACAAGGAACCGAGCAGGTAAGGGTGGATCCTTCCCCAGCGGGGTGAGGGCACAATGAGGTGCAGGTGTAATAAAACGGGCAGCAGCAGCCAACTGGTAATGCGCAACACCAGGGAGGATGCCTGTACCTGCCAGGCGGCGTCTGTGCCGCTGATAAACCAGATGCTCACCAGGAAGTTGGTGCCGATCAGGAGCTGCCAGCGGCGGTCACGGGGTTGTAGAAAGAACATAATAATGGTGCCGGCCAGCCAGAAGGGCAGGAACATGAGCAGCGGGCCAAAATCGCGCAGCGGCGTAATAATGGTAGATGCCGGCATCTGCCACGAAACCGTAACCGGTTGAGAACTCCCGCCGCGCACCAACTGAATTGGCACTTCATCCCCTGGCCCGTATCCCCCAAATGGCGTCATGCGCCAATCCCGCCGGTAGGTGTCGTAATCCAGGTCGCCAATCACCAAAAAACGATCCCCAACGCGAACATCATCCGAGCAGGGCATGCCCGTTGGGGAACACGGCAGTATTTCGGTGACGACCCAGTTGCTGCCAATAGTCAGACCGGGTTGGGGCAATAAATAGATCCGCGCGTATATATAATAGAGGCAGATCAACAAGACTCCCACCGAAATGAGAACAAACAGCCAATCTCTAGAATTGGCACCCGCGCGTTGTCGCAGTTTCATATAGCTACTTTTGGTACTACAGCCGCTACTCTTGTGACCGTTCTATGATTGGATACCAAATTCCTGCAAAAGCTCCTTCATGGGTCTGATTTGCGCCGAAAGCAAGTTAGTCAGATTTTCAGTCGCCGTCAGATTCAAATCCGTCACCACGTGTTGCCCTTTTTCAAAGTGGGCCATTAATTGATAGGCAGCATAACTCACCGCCCCACAGCGGACAAGAATATTTTGCGCTTCTTGCAGGGATTCCGTATTATTTGCCTGGGCACGTAACTGGCGGAAACGTGCTTGCTCCGCATGGGTTACTGTCTGGGCGTAAAGCAGCAGTAAATTGTTGTGTCCTTGCCGCCAATCAGGATTGGCAGGCAACTGAAAGGCATCAACGAGATCGTCTTGGATTTGAATCATTTCCCCCAGCACAATACCGAACTGCCGCAAGGCCTGTGCTGTAGACGGCGCCGCTTGCCCACACAAGGCTCCCAAATAGAAGGCTGCCCCATAAAAAGGCGTGCTTTTAGCTTGAACGACCCGCCAATAATGGGCTTCGTCTGCCAGATTTTGCGTATCCCAATGTTGCCCCAGAGCGGTCGTGTGTCCTAATTGCCCCAACTCTTGGGCCATAGCTACGCGCGTCTGGTCATCTACCTCGGCCTGCAGCAAGATGCGCAAAGCCGCAGCCTGAAAGGCGGCAGCCAGGTTGGCGGCGGCGCCTGCGCCAATCTGATTATGCTGCCCTCGTGGATCATGATCCAGCATATCATCTACCAGGATGATGCTAATCTGCATACAGGCAATAGCGGCTGCTGCCGGCAGTGCTTGCGCCGGTAGCCCACCTACAACCTGGCAGGCAAGCAAAGGCAGATCCCAGTCTGGTCGGGGCTTTTGTTGCGATACCTCAAAAACCTCAACCATGGTGGGCCATTCGGCTGCTTCCGGCAAAGCCAGGAGATAATCGCGAATAGCGCACGCGGGCTGTATGGTAGTCAACCGCACATTACCTGATAGGTGGTCTGATCTTACCCAGACGCCGCAACATTACTGGTGGCCTAAACATAGGTTTTGGCGTTTCATTCTGTTCGGGTGTAACCAAGCAGCGAGGCGATCCTTTGCCCAGGATATGACAAACGCAAACAACCTGTCACTTACCCGTCAAAGGGAGCAATGCAAAATTGAAACAGGCAGACCATCCGGCAGACCCGGGGCCAAAAAACGACAGGCTCACCCGTTGAGGTTACCACCAACCTGTCCAGGCTGGGCCTGCTGGTTCTAGACTGTTCAAATAATGGCTGAGGTCTTTGACTTCAGTGAGTTGCTTCAACGCTGTGATCAGTTTGCTTGCTTCCTGCGGCGCCTCCGCAAAAAGCATTTGGTTGAAATTCTCCATCGAGAGTGTTATGTTCATAAGTCGTTCCTCTTCAAAATCATGTTCCGCTACAGCAGAAAGGTTTCAGAAAAGCAAGGATACCCTGTTTTTCAGCAAATACCAGGATATACGCTTCTCTGATAAATTTTGTTGAATATTGTGATGTTTGACTTACCTCCGCGACTGACGAACAAAAGGTTACCATGAATTATAGTATAGTACAAGCGCTTTCACGACAGGTCACTGAGATATTGCGGCTAATAATCATGGCCGTAGCTCATAATCATAGCCGTAGCTAATAGACGCGACTATTAGCCATGGCTAACAACCAGTGGCGCAGCCCGTGGCCGCACCACAATAAGCCACACAACGGGAATAACAATCAATGGCAATAGAAGCCTTCCGGTTTGGGTGTTTATGAGTGGAGCGCGGGTAGCCTGCCCGCCCTATGCCAGATGAAAAGTGTGCGCTTAAAGCAATGGCAAAAATGCAGCGCCTGGCCTAAAATGGCGGGCAGGACTGTTTTGCGGTACACGGCAGTGGTCCCAACAACAAACGCCATTATGATGGGCAATCCGGCCAATCTGCGCCGGTGGTCAAAGGTGTGGTAAATAAATGATGATGTCGCATTTGAATTTGCTACCTGGAGCGGAACCCTTCTTCTTTCGTGGCTCAGCAGAGCGCGGCCACATAGGTTGCCTGGTATTGCATGGCTTTACGGGCGTACCGGGGGATGTATACAGCCTGGGGGCGCACCTGGCTGCTCAGGGGTACACGGTTTATGGGCCGCGACTGACACATCATGGCTCGGACCCCGCTGACTTGAACCGCTCGGAGTGGCATGATTGGTACCTGGCCGGGTTGGATGGCTGGCATGTGCTGAATGCACAATGCCGGCAGATCGTCGTCATTGGTCTCTCCATGGGTGGCTCCACAGGGTTATTGTTAGCGGCGCGGCAGCCGGTGAAAGCGGTTGTCACTATGGCGGCGCCCCTCTATCTGTATCCTGACTGGAAACTCCGTTTTACCCGTTACATCTGGCGCGTCTACCCCTTCTCGGCCAAACCTGCGCGCGGCAGCCAGCAAGAGGCGGAAGAGCAGTTTGAACGAGAATCATACAATGTGAACCCTGTGCGAGGCGTGGCCGAGTTGCTAGAATATTTTGAGGTAGTGGAATCCCATTTGCGCGATGTGAAAGCGCCTACCTTACTCATCCACTCTCGCCAGGACCAGACCGTGCCGCCGGGTAACATGGATTATATTTATGAGCGGTTGGGTTCGTCTAATAAGGAACGCTTGTGGCTGGAACAGAACAGCCATGTCATTACCGAAAGCGCCGAAAAGGCGCTGTTGTTCGCCCGCGTCGCTGAATTCGTAGCGGCGCACACAACGCCAGCGCCCGCGGCTGCCAGCCCTGCGCCTGATGGACAGGTTCGCCGCCGCACTCCCTGGCGCTACCTGTGGCAGCGCTGGCGATCCACGCCAGAGCCGGTCAACAGCGACATTAAGCCCGTGGCGCAGTGAGACTGCGCCAGTCTCCAAGACTGGCGCAGTCTGGGCGTCAGGTGATGCCGGCAACGAACAGGTCCAGGGCTGTCCCCATATCTGTGAGACCCGTCTTCACGCCGACGTCCATATCCAACAGGTGGGCGTATATTTGTTTGAGTTGGGTGCGGGAGAAATGCTGGCTTTGCTGGTAGATCTTGCCGGCAACAAACGAATGCAGCTTTAACTCTTTGGCGATAGCGGGTGGCCGCAGTTCCTGCTCCGCCAATACTTTGACCTGGATCAACAGCCGGAACTGCCGCACCATCATCGAATACAAGAAAAACGGGTCTGTCCCTTCATTCACCTTTTGCTGCAACAGCAGCGCCGCCCGCTTGCCGTTGCGGCTGCCCAAAGCGTCTACCAGCTCGAAGATATTTGCCTCGGCCACATAGGAGCACAGCCGCGTCACGTCGTCCGGCTCAATGGCCCCCCGTCCCATCTTATACAGCGTCAGCTTTTCGATCTCTTGGCTCATAATGCGCAAGTCGCCGCCCACGTTTGTTGCCAGCAGTTGCACGGCCTGGGGCGTGATTTGCCCCCCCCGTTCACTCACACGCTGCCGGATCCAGCGCTCCAGCGCGCTCCCTTGCAGCATGCCGAACAGTTTCGCGTAGCCGTTGGCAGCGCTGTCGGCCAGCTTAATAAGAGGGTGATTTTCAGACAGCGGCTGGCTTTCCAGGAAGACAAGGCGGGTGGTTTCGGGCAGGGTAGGAAGATAGGATTGCAGCTCTTTGATCATGGGCTTTGCCGGCATTTTCTCAAACATCCCCTCGCAAATGACCAGCCGCGCCTCCGCCAGAAACGGCATGGCGTCGCAGGCGTGCCGTAAATCTGCCAGCGATGCCCGCCCCCCGTCCAGCCGCGTCGTGTTCAACGCCAGCATATCCGGGTCGCCCAGCTTGCCGGCCAACCCCGCCAGCGTCTCCCGCTGCGAATACTCATCATCCCCATGAAAAACATAAAACATCCAACTTCTTCCTTCTTTCTTCTTCCCTCTTCCTTCTTCCTTCTCCCCTCTTCCTTCTCCTCACCCATCCGTATCTATCTGATACGCCTTCACATGATGACTGCCAGACTGCCCCAACAAGAACTGGAAAAGGCGGGTCACCGGCGAAGGAGAAATGCGGCGCACGCTGGTCACGCGCAAGTCGCCCAGGTCCCCGCTGGTGGTGTATTTTTCCTGCAACCGCAGCCCCACCGGGCGAGAAACAATGAGCGCGACCACCGCTGACAGCACAGCGCTGGGCAAGGCATTCAGCAGCACAGCGGGTGTCATAGTCTGTTCTTTTTGCCGGCGCATTTCCAGACCAAAGGCTAACTGGCTGGCTAACGTGGCCATGGTTGCCGTAGTTAACAGCACCGTACCGCAGTTGGGGTGCACCGCCAGTTGGCGTTCGCCACCCTTCATGCGCTGGTGCGCCTCGGCCACGGCTGCCGCCACCTGTTCATCGCTGATGTCGCCGTAGATGTTCAGGAAGAACCCTTGCGGCGTAGAATTTCCCTGGGCGCTAAAGCGGTTGGCGTACTTCTCGCTCAGCACATGAATCGTGGCATGTTCCAGGCCATGGTTGCGTTGCACGCGGCTGATCGTTTGGGCTAACATCGCATCTCCTTCGAAAAATAATCTCACGCGGAGACGCGGAGGACGCGGAGAAAAATGGCGCAAACTAAC
>CAZDSN010000087.1:0-10120 GCA_964507675.1 uncultured Ardenticatenaceae bacterium
GAAATCTTCCTGGCTGCCAGCGGCCAGCAGCTTTACCGCCAGACCAACCACGCGGGTGGCTTTGAAGGGGGCATCACCACGGGCGAACCTATCGTCGTTCGCGCGGCTATGAAGCCCATTTCCACCGTCCTCAACCCCCGCCGCTCCGTGAACCTGGCATCTGGCTTACCAGACGTCACCGCCTACGAACGCAGCGACTTCTGCGCCGTGCCCCGCGCCGCCGTCGTGGGCGAAGCTATGGTCGCCATCACCCTGGCAGACGCCTTGCTAGAAAAACTGGGGGGAGACAGTCTCATGGAGATTGAACCGCGCTTCGCCGCCCTGCGCCAGACCCGCCTGGATGAACTGCCAATGGATAATGAAGCATGGCGATTTCGTTATGACGATGATGTTTGACCCGAAATGACGTGGCAACTGATGGCTGATGGCGAGGCGCCGCCAAACAACCCCGCACCCAGGCAAAAAAAGAGAGCTAACGATGGTGGATCGTTAGCTCTCGCGTAAAAAACTGAATCAGCGGGCGCTCATGTCATAAGGCCAGACTGACTCGCCTGTCTGTAGGTGATTAGTTGCCCAGGGAGGAGCCAGTGGCGCCTTCAGGGGTAAACGGGCAGGTTGCGCCCCAGGCAAAAGAGCCAGAGTTCAGCGGCGGGTCGCCAGGAGCATAGGGCAGGAAGTAGTGCGCCCACTGCCTATCGGTAAAGCTCAACTTGGTCAAGATGTTTTGACCGATGTTAAAGACAACGGCAGCGCCAACACTCCCAGACGGCGGGATCGGAACGCCAGCAGGTGTAAAGGTGCCAAAGACAAATGGTTCAGTGGCGCAACCCGTTCGATTGCCCGTAACGGTAGGGGGGGTTGTCCATGCCAGATGCATACCATCACAGTAGCAGCTTGTCGGGCTGCTGAGGAAAATCAAGTCTACAGTGCCTTGCGTGCCGGCATCTTTGCCCGAAGCGAATGCAGAAACGGCCATCACAAGCGAGGCCATGAGAATAACAACAAACAACAGGGAAAGCTTCTTCTTCATTTTTCGGTTCTCCTACACGTGTTTGCTTGAGTTTAGTTGAGACCCGTGCAGCCAATCACCACCCATCCAACAGACAGCAAAAGCCATTCCAAAACATGGAACAGATCATTGTGTTTTGTTGCCTGCCGATAAGCATAAAGCGCTGGCAAAGCTTCAACTAATCTTCAATGGTTTCCAACAACAAGATAGCGATACTGTACAGTAAGGGCACGGATGGGACAATAATACCAGGAAAAGATGGAAAGTCAATAAAGGAAAAGAGCTAACAGCACGGCTGTTAGCTCTCTATTGTCAGCTTAAGAAGCGTGTAAGCTCTTTGCTGTTGTAATCGAGTAACTTAATTGCCCAGCGAGCTGACGCCGCCTTCCATGACCGGGCAGCCAAAAGCGAAGGTGCCGCTGTTCACGGGGGTGCCATCGAAGGAGTAGTGCGCCCAACCACGCGGATTGAACTTAATCTTGGTGTAGATCTGCCAGTCAGAAATGACGATCAAAGCGCCTGTGCCCGTGGGGACAACAGGATTGGCCTGGCCCACGAAGGAACCCTGGATGGCGCCGGTGGCGCAGCCACATTGGTTGCCGGTAATAGTGTAAGCACCGGGCAGTGAATGGTTCATGGAAACGCCGTCGCAATACGGGTTGCCAGCCGCATCCTGGAAGGTTAGCGGGATGGGATTGGGCGGGCCGCCAGCCACGTCATTCGCGCCAGCTACAGCCACGATGCCAACCAACAAAACAAACACAAACAGCAACGCAAACTTCTTCATTTTTCTGTCTCCTCAACTAGAAATGATGATGATTTGGCCTATAAAACCAAACAGAATTCTCCGGCAAGGGCATCTGCGACAAACAAACGGTTGTTGTTTAGAAGCTCAGGCAAGAAAACGCTGGTTGGCGGCAAGGCCTGTTCTCGAATGGACCAATGATGTAGATTTTTGCTTCAAAAAATGGGTATTGCAATACACACGACGTAACTATATTAGAACAGAATGAAAAAGTTGTCAAGGGTATTTCTGTCACATTTCAGCATCTCGCCTGCTAAATTTCGCCTCCCCCAGCCGCATTCGCCAAACCCCATTACCCATTTTCCCCTGCACGCTTTGCCATACACCCCCCTACCCTGGCAATTCAATGGTCACCCCATCGCAAAACAATTTCCCCCAAATTCTCTACAAAACGCAAACAAATTTGCCCAAACCGTTCGCCAGAAATCGCAAAAACCCGTAAAAACAAGTAAATTTCCTGCCAGGTCGCAAAATAGATTGATAAATATTCAATAATACTTTTGGGTATCCAAAGCCTGGATAATTGAATCCCGAGAAAAGCACAATTCAATTATCCCCCCACCACAGGACAATGCTAGCCACTAGCCGCTGGCCGCTAGCCGCTAGCCGCCGCTCACTCTCTTTCCAGGATTTGACGATAAATAGACACCAACTGCCGCGCCGTTTTGCGCCAGGTAAACTGGCGCGCCTGGCGGAAGCCGGCGGCTACCATTTTGGTGCGGCGGGGCGTATCCAGCAGCAGGCGGTGCATCGTCTCCTGCCAGGCGCGTTCGTCCCCTGGCGGCAGCAGCCAGGCCGCCTCTCCCGCCACTTCCACCAGGCTGGACGTATTGGCGCTGACAACGGGCACGCCGCAAGCCATCGCTTCCAACAGCGGCAGCCCAAACCCTTCGTAGAAGCTGGGGAAGAGAAAAAGGGTGGCCGCGCTGTACAGGGCGGGCAAATCCGCGTCATCCACAAACCCCAAGAACTTCACCCGATCCGCCAACCCCTGCGCCGCTGCTTCCGCCAGCATTTCCTCATACAACCACCCTTTGCCCCCCGCAATATACAGATGATGGGGCCATTGCGCCGCCACCCCTTTGAAAGCCCGCACCAACATCTGGTAATTCTTACGCGGCTGCAAGGTGCCCACGCTCAGCAAATAGGGCGCCTCGCCCAATTCATAGCGGGCGCGCGCGGCAGCCAACGCCTTCTTTTCGGTAATGGGGTGAAACTTCTCGTTGACGCCGCTGTACAAAACGGTGATTTTGGCGGCGGGCGTTTGCCACAACGCCATCAAGTCGGCGCGAGTCGCTTCGGAATCGGCTAAAACATGCGTGGCCCGCGCCACTGAAGGTGGTACTACCTGGTTCAAATAATTGACCAGGGCGGGCGTGAACGTCTCCGGGTAATGCACAAACGACAGGTCATGCACGGTCAGCAAGGTAGGAATGTTCCCCCACAAAGGAGGCAGCACAAAATCAGGGGAGTGATACAGGTCTATGGGCCCCGTAAACAACTGCACGGGCAGCGGCAAATGTAGCCGGTGCCATAGACGGTACAGCCAGCGGTCGCTGAGGGGCGCGGCATGGCGGCGCAGGTTGGGTCCCTCGGGCAGGGGATCGGGGACGGGGGGGGATGCCGGCATCCTGGCATAAAACAAATGATACGCCGTCTCCCGATCCACCTCCGCCAGCGCCCACACCATCTCCCGTGTATACCGCCCAATCCCGCCCCCCTGCGTCACGGCGGCAGTCACATCAATAGCAATTCGCGGCGGGCGTGTGGAATCTGTCATCGGTCGTTCAGAAACGGGGTTTCTCAGCTTAGAAACGGGGTTTCTCTTGTCTTGCTAGAAAATGGATAGCCGTTCGCTGATCTGGGCGTGGGCGGCTTCCAACTGCACCAGCTTATCCCGCTCCCGCTGCACCACCGCCGCCGGCGCCCGCCCGGCAAACGGCCCTGTCAGCAGCGCGCGCAGGCGGGTAATCTCCTGCGCCACGTTTGCCAGTTCCGCTTCCAGCCGCGCCCGCTCCTGTTCCAGGTCCACCATGCCCGCCAGCGGCAAATAGCAGGTGATCTCCCCCAGCGGCAGCGTTAACGCCTGGTCAGGCGCCGTCACGCTCTCCGCCACCGTCAGCCGTTCCTCATCCAGCCGCGCCAGAAAAACCAGCACATCCCGCTGGCTTTGCAAGAAAGCCGTATGCGCGCCGCCTTGAATGAAGGCGGAAATCCGCCGCGCCGCGTCCACCTGATTCTCGGCGCGGGCGGCGCGAATGGCGCGGATCAACTCGCGCAGTTGGTCAAAGTCGGCGACTCCCGCTGCATCCACCACGCCCGGTTTGGGCCAATCGGCGATAATCAACGCCTCTGCCCACCCTTCCGCCGGGGCTATGCCCAGGTCGGCTTCCTGGAAAGCCCGTTTAAGCTGCTGCCACGTCTCTTCCGTGACGTATGGAATATACGGGTGCAGCAGCCGCAGACAGGCGTCCAACACCTGGAGAGAGACCGACAGCGTGGTCCAGGCTGTCGCGCCGCCTTTGGCTAACTGCACTTTAGCCTGTTCCAGATACCAGTCGGCGTAATCGCCCCAGAGAAAATCGTAAATCTGCCGGCCCGCTTCGCCGTACAGGTAATTGTCAAACAGGCGGTCCGCTGTGGAAATCAGTTCGCTCAGCCGCGTCAAAATCCAGCGGTCGGCGGGCGTGTAAGCGGGCGCGTCTGGCTTATCCGCAGGCTTCACCTGGTCAATGCCCCGCGTCACAAAGCGGGCCATATTCCATATCTTGTTGGCAAAGTTGCGGTTGCTCTCCACTTTGGTCAGGGACAGGTTCATGTCGTTGCCAGGGGCGCTGCCCGTGAGCAGCGTGAAGCGCAGCGCATCCGTGCCATATTCATCCATGACCTCCAGCGGGTCCACCACATTGCCCGTCGTTTTGCTCATCTTGCGCCCCTGCTCATCCCGCACCAGCCCGTGCAAATAGATGGTGTGGAAGGGAATGTCATTGGTGAACAGGAGGCTGGTCATGACCATGCGCGCCACCCAGAAGAAAAGAATGTCGTAGCCCGTTTCCAGCACATCGGTGGGGAAGAAGCGGGCCAGGTCAGGCGTTTCCTCAGGCCAGCCCAGCGTGCTAAAGGGCCACAAGGCGCTGGAGAACCAGGTGTCCAGCACGTCTGGGTCTTGTTCCAGGGCAATGTGCGCGCCGTAGCGCGCCTGCGCTTGCCGATAGGCGTCGTCTTCATCATGGGCGGCAATGGGGCGATTGTGGTCGCCGTCCACATACCAGATGGGAATGCGATGGCCCCACCACAACTGGCGGCTGATGCACCAGGGGCGGATGTTGGTCAGCCAGTTTTCCCACGTTTTGTTGAACCGTTCGGGCACAATGCGGATGCGCCCGCTGCGCACGGCAGCCAGAGCCATTTCCGCCAGGGGAGCGGCGTTGACGAACCACTGCTTGCTGATCAGGGGTTCGATGATTTCGCCGCCGCGCTGGCTGCGGGGGATGTTCAGGGTATAGGCTTCGCGGCGTATAGCCAGGCCCGCCGCGGTCATGTCATCCCACAATTTCTGCCGGCAGGCGAAGCGCTCCATGCCGGCATACGCCCCCGCCACCGCGCTCATGGTAGCATCCTTGTTCATCACGTTCACAATAGCCAGCCCATGCCGCCGCCCAATTTCAAAGTCGTTGGGATCGTGCCCCGGCGTGATTTTCAACGCGCCTGTACCAAAAGAAATATCCACATAGTCGTCGGCAATGATGGGGATTTCGCGGTTGAGCATAGGAACCAGCGCCATTTTGCCAATGTACGCCTGGTAGCGCGCATCCTCAGGATGCACCGCCACCGCCGTGTCGCCCAGGATGGTTTCGGGGCGGGTGGTGGCCACCGGCAGAAAACCGCCGCCTTGCACCGGGTATTGGAAGTAGTAAAGAAAGCCCGGCTCTTCGTTGTACTCCACTTCCAGGTCGGAAACGGCGGTTTGCAAGCCAGGCGACCAGTTCACCAGGTATTCCCCCTGATAAATGAGTCCCATACGGTACAGGCGCAGGAAGGCTTCGCGCACGGCGCGCGACAGACCGTCATCCAGGGTAAAGCGCTGGCGGTCCCAATCGCAGGATGCGCCCAGCCGGCGCAGTTGGGTGGTGATCAGGCTGCCGTACTTTTCTTTCCACTGCCAGGTGCGGCGAATAAACTCCTCGCGCCCAATTTCCTGGCGGGTGACTTCTTCCGTGCGCAGCAGCAGCTTTTCCACCTGCAGTTGGGTGGCGATGCCGGCATGATCCGTCCCCGGCAGCCACAACGCCGCCCGCCCTTGCATGCGCGCCCGCCGGATCATTAAATCCTCCAACGCCACAAACATGGCGTGCCCCTGATGCAGTTCCCCCGTCACATTCGGCGGCGGGATAGAAATGACAAACGGTTTGGCATCCGCCGGACGCGCTTCCGGCTTAAACCAGCCGTTTTCCTCCCACCACTGGTAAAGCCGCTGTTCTGTGCCGGCAAAATCATAAGCTTTGGGCATATCAGCCATAACAATCACCCCTTCGTAGAGACGTTGCATTGCAACGTCTCTACATTCACGCCACGAATCCAACAAAAAACTCCCTCATCCCACAAGGACGAGAGAGTTCATCTCACGCGGTACCACCCTGGTTCCGAAGCAATCATCAAAATTACTTCGACACTTTGACGCTGTAACGGGCGCACCCGAACACGCTTACACAGGCAAACGCCCTTCAGCCTGATAACTCCTGAGCGACGTTCGGCGGGGTCTGGGGTACGAAGGCTCTCAGCCGTTGACCTTCGCTCTCTGTTGCCAGGGGAGCCGCTTACTCCTCCCAGTCATCGTCTTTGTTTGTTTAAGTTATGGCGCATAGTATAGCGAATCGCCAGGGCAATAGCAATACCCAAATCCGTTTTATTGACGCGCTAATGCCGGCAAGATAAACTCCCACCTATGCCAGTCAAATCTCTCTTGCGTCCCCCTATGCGCCCGGCTCACACCGGACGATAGAAAGTGCCGGCAAACAACGCCGCACCATCATCACACAACCATCTTCCAACCCTACTATCTGGCCCACACCAGACTCTCTGCCCACTGTCCACTCACCACTGTCTCAGGAGGAAATATGCAACAACCCTACGCGCCCCCCAAAGTCACCCAACGCGAATACTGGGCCTGGTACCTGTACGACTTCGGCAACTCCGCTTACGCCGCCGTTATCCTGCTGGCGGTCTATTCCGCCTACTTCAAAGAACAGGTCGTTGGCGGCGCGGAGGGCACACGCCTGTGGGGCATCGCCATCGGTATTGCCATGCTGGTCGTGGCCGTTACCTCGCCCGTTTTGGGGGCCATTGCCGACTACTCCGCCGCCAAAAAACGCTTCCTCTTCTTTTACACCGCCATGTGCGTACTCTTCACCGCTTCCCTCTTCCTGGTGCAGCAAGGAGACGTGGTCCTGGGCATGGCCCTGTTTATCCTGGCCGAAATCGGCTACCGTAGTTCGCAAGTATTTTACGATGGGCTGCTGCCCGAAATCACCACGCCGCAAAACATTGGCCGTATCTCCGGCAATGGTTGGGCGATTGGCTCCGCGGGTGGCATCGTCTGCCTGCTGATTGTGCTGCCCTTAATTGTCCTTGTTGGCGGCCCATTCATTGTGCGCCTGTCACTGGCCATTACAGCCCTCTTTTACGCCATGTCTGCTATCCCTCTTTTCCTCTGGCTGCGGGAACGGGCCAAACGGCAGCCGCTGCCCCCAGGAGAAAGTTATTTGACTGCTGGTTTCAAACGGCTGGGGCGGACGCTGCGCAAAGCCCGCCACTTTGCCGAATTTCTGAAGTTTATGGCCGCCTTCATCATCTTCAATGACGGCATCATCATGGCTCTGGACTTCGCCGCCATCATTGGCGTGGTGCTCTACGGCATGACCCAAGAACAATTGATTATCTTCATCATCATGGTGCAAATCACCAGCGTCATGGGCGCTTTCCTGTTTGGACGCCTGACCGACAACTGGGGTAGTAAACGTGTCCTGATCATCTCCCTGCTACTGATGATCGCCGCCGTTGTCTGGATGTATTTCAACTTCTCCGTGGTGGGCTTTTTCCTCATCGGCGCGCTGGCTGGCTTTGCCCTGACCGGCGTGCAATCTGTCAGCCGCACCCTCATCGGCCAGCTCAGCCCCCCCGGACACGGCGCCGAATTTTATGGGTTGTTTGCCGTCGCCGGACGTACCTCGTCGTTCATTGGCCCCACTGTTTACGGTCTGCTGGCCGCATCTGTCGCCGCAAGCTATGTTGCCCAGGGCGAAACGGCGCTGGCAGCCGAACAGTTGGGCCAGCGCGCCGCCATTCTCTCCATTGTCGTTTTCCTGGTCGTGGGCTTGCTGGTGCTGCTCACGGTCAACGAAGCCCGCGGCATCCGCGCCGCGCGCGAAACTGTGCTGGCTCCCAGTGGGGATTAGATTGCCCGGTAGGGGCAGGTTTCAAACCTGCCCCTGCTGTTGCGCCATATCAGCCAGATGCCGCCGCACCGCCTGCCGAAAAAGCAGCGAAATCAGCCATAAGACAGGTCGCGCCAGCGGTTGTGTGGGAAACATCTGGAACTTGCGCGTCACCAGCGTTCCATTGGTTTGAGCGACAAAGACCCATTCCTCTGTAAAATGCGTCGCCAGGCGGCGCAAAGGCGGCGTGAAGCTATGCAGCTTCATAACGATGCGCTGGCTATCATCCCATACGCTTATTTCTTCGACGTGTTCTGAGCCGTCCGTGTTGCGCACCCGCACTTGCGATCCCACCATGTCGTCCGTGCGCTGCGCATATTCGGCGCTGTCTATGCCCGGCAGCAAGCCATAACCCTTAAATTCAGACCAGCGCGCCACATCGGCAATTGCCGCACAGATTTCCGCCGCCGGGCGCGGGATGAGTTGGCTGCATGAAAACGTGATAGGTCGCATTTTTCTAGCCTGATGCCGGCAGGTCCGATGGCTGACGGGCTTTTTTCATTTGCGCTTTGAGGGCCATGATTTCCCCAATATGCCCCTGGAAGCCTTTGTAGAACGCCTTGATCCACTCATAGTAGGTAAGTCTGCCATTCATTAGCGCCATGGCCGGCTGGCGGGCGCTGTCTGAGGTAAACTGGCGGACTTGCGCCGTCACAATGGCGGATACTTCATCCAGGTACTGCAATATGTCGGCGGCAGTCAGTCTGGGAATTGCCTGCACCTCTTCCCACGTGTATCCGGTGACGACGCCCCAGCCGCCGTAGCCAACACCGCGTGGATCATAGCCGGTGCGGTCTCGCCATCCGCCGGTGTGCCAGAGCTCTTCTCCCGCAGGTTTACCCTGAAAGACGCGCGTCGCCAAAAGATCCAGGCCGCGCGCAATATGCCATAAGGTGACGCCAATAGAATTGGCTTGCGGGCCGGGTTCCCAAGACAGTTCCTCTACAGTCAGGGGCTGAATCTCAGGTCGCAAATCGCGGACAATATCGCCAATTAACTCGGCGAGTAATTCCATATCGTTCATATCTAACTCCTACAAAAACAATTTCACGCGGAGGCGCTGCCCAATTCGTGCCATGCGGGCGGTTTTACTTCTCAGGCCGGCGCGCCAGAAACAGGTCGCGCTCATACGAATCGCGGATTATCTCTGGCTGAAAACCGACCTCGCGCAGCAGTTGCAGCCAGTCGGCGCGAGGGAAAAGGCCGCAGATGTGCTGCTCATGCTCTACTCGCGCCGGCTGGTTGCCTTCGCGTAGTAAATAAGCAAATTCGATAACGCAGGTGGTATCGCTCTCATCCGGGTCATAAGTCCATTCCAGATACCGCAGCGCCCGCCCGTCGCCATCCCGCCCATGTTGTTCGGTAGATTGCTGAAACGTTTCCCGCACATCGTCTGGCACGAACAAAGCCACGCCGCCCGCTTTGCAGTGAACAAACGCCGTTTCCACAGCCTGCCGCAGGTCGGGCAACGTCGTCATGTAGTCAATGGCATCGTGGATAAAGACGACGTCAAACTCTCGCCCCAGTCGCAGCGTGCGCATGTCGCCGGGCAGATGTTCACATTCCGGGTTGAGCGCCTGGCTGATAGCCAGCATATGCGGCGACAGGTCGGTGAGCGTTAAATGGGCGAAATGCTTTTTGAGATGGAACGCATTGCTGCCGCCGCCGCTGCCTAACTCCAGTAGTGTTGGCGATGGGGGCAGCCCGGCTTGCGCCAGCGCCTGCCAGAAAAATTCCGCTTCCTCAGCGTAGTCCTCAGGCGGGGAGAGCAAGGGCCACCAGGCGGCCAGTTCCCTGTACATTTTTAACATC
>CAZDSN010000088.1:0-10020 GCA_964507675.1 uncultured Ardenticatenaceae bacterium
ACCGCACTTAGCGAGGCTCTCAATCACTTATCCACGCTATTCTGTAGTGTTACCCAAGGGGCAAACCCGTTCAAATTGAGAATGGCTGGTTGTGGGTTTATACGGTTGCCCATCAATCTACCCGTGTTATAATCTGCATGGTTTGCGTTCTACCAATGGTGTGCAGTGCAATGGCCTGGCGTTAACGCCTGATCTGCCGGACATGATCTAACCAGATAAGACTCCCCAACCTGGCAACTATCCGCAATTGACTCTCTAGATGTAATCGCAGCGAGGTCGGCACTATGAGTGACACGTTATTGACATCTGACAAGCGGACAGCCTCCAGGCAACCGCCGTTGAGCCTGGGCGCGCGTATCTTTGCCGGGCGTCGCGGACGTCGCCTTCGCGAGGCTTTGCTGGCTTATTTATTTTTGCTGCCGGCATTTTCCATCATTTTTGTCTTTGGTCTGTTCCCCCTGGCTTTTTCCCTCTACGAAAGCACTCTGCGCGGCCTTAACAAAATTGTCGGGACCTATGACGGTCTGGGCAACTACGTTCGCGCCGTAGACAACCTGACTTACGTTTTGACCTTTTGGGTGGCCGTCACTTTCGTTTTCCTGGCAGTTCGCCGCATCCTCGACGCCCGCAAAATGGCCGCCACCCGCAGCGAATCCCCCTGGCTTTGGGCTGGACCTGCCGTCATCCTGGCCGCTGCGCTGGCCCTGGTGGCCCGTTGGGTGTTCACACTAATGCCGGCCATGTTGACCATCCCCGACAAACTCCCGCGTGGCCAGCGGCTAACCCGCGAACTATTCTACCAGTTTACCGGCGAAGCCCTGCGTGAACCCGCCGTGCAACAGGCGTTCCTTAGCGCCGCCTTCCTGCTGTTGGTTGGCGGCGCTGCCTGGTTTACCGTCTGGCGGCTAAAACGACGCAGTCCGCAAGATAGTTTCTACTTCGCCAGATTTACGGAAGGAGCCCTGCTGATCACCAGCGCATTGGGCCTGGCCTGGATAACCTGGACAGAAATACAGACTGCTTATGCTGCGGCCCTGGAAGCAGGTGAATCCCTCGATATATATGCCCAGTTCATCACCATCAGCGCTGGCATCGTCCTTCTCTTCCTATCCTGGTTTGTCTGGCGCAGCGCCAGCCATCGCCCCTCTATGGCGGCTACCTTCATGCGCCTGGGGGCCGCTATTGTTCTGGCTGCCGGCGCCTGGATTCTCATTGGCGAACTGCCGGCAGCTATTGCCTCCGGCGACAAGTTGTGGTGGCAAGGGCTGCAAGCCACCGTTTTCTTTGCCACAGGCACCATTCCTTTGCAGTTCATTATTGCCCTCACCCTGGCCACCATCCTTTTTCAAGACATCAAGGGCAAGACCGTCTTCCGCATGATTTACTTCTTGCCCTACATCGCCCCCCTCGTGGGCACTGCCGCTGCCTTCCGCATCATCTTCTCTGGCCGCGCCGATGCCCCCATGAACGCCCTTCTCACCACGATTGGCCTCAAACCGCTGGGCTGGCTCAATGAGCCGGCCGGCATTGTCCAGCTTATTGCCGGCAGCAACGTTGATCTTCCCACCTGGCTGGCCGGCCCCAGTCTGGCTCTGGTAGCCATTATCCTTTTCAATGTCTGGTCTTACGTTGGCTTTGATATGGTCATCTTCCTGGCCGGTCTGGGCAACATCCCCAAAGAACTATACGAAGCCGCCGCCATTGATGGGTCAGGCCGCTGGGAACAGTTCCGTCACATTACCCTGCCCCTGCTCTCCCCCACCATCTACTTCCTGATGCTGCTGGCCGTCATCGGCACTTTCAAAGCCTTCAACCACATTTACGTCATGCGCCTGGGCGCAGCCCTGGGAACCACGGACACAGCCAGCGTCGTTATTTTCCAGACCTTCAACCGGGATACCCGTTATGGGTATGCCTCGGCCCTGGCCATTCTACTGCTGATCATTATTATCATCCTGACCGTCATTAACAACCGTGTTGCCAGCGAGAGAGTCTTCTATGGCTAGTCAAGCAATCTCACCCTCTGCTTCCCACAAACCTGCCCAGCGCCCTCGCCTGGCGCGCCGTGTGGACATTGGCCGCATCGTCGCCTATGTACTCCTGATTATTGGCGCGACTATTGCCCTGGCCCCCTTCCTCTATACCATCAGTGTCTCCCTGATGAACCTGACCGAAGCCAACAGCGGCGCCTTCCTGCCCAAAGTCCCCCAGTGGGGCAACTATGCGCAGGCCTGGGAAGACGCCAGCTTCTCCCTCTATTTCTGGAACACGATCAAGATCACAGCCATTACCCTGACCGGACAGGTAATCTTCTGCACCCTGGCGGCCTACACGTTCGCCCAACTGCAATTCCCCGGCAAAGGGCTTCTGTTTGCCCTCATTCTATCTACACTGCTGCTGCCAGAAGCCATCACCTGGGTTCCCAATTTCATCACGGTCTCCTGGCTGGGCAAAATTGGGCCAATTCCCTGGATCAACAACTGGCCCGCTCTGACAATCCCCTTCATGGCCAGCGCTTTTAACATTTTCTTGCTGCGCCAGTTCTTCCTGCAAATCCCTAAAGAACTGTGGGACTCCGCCCAAATTGATGGCGCAGGGCACGTGCGCTACCTGACGCAAATTGTGCTGCCGCTGTCCAAAGCGCCCATGGTAACCGTCATTCTCTTTGGTTTCATTGGCTCCTGGAATGCCCTGGCCTGGCCTATTTTGGTCACCACCACGCAGGAGTGGCGCGTTATCTCCTACGGGCTGCTGTCATTTCTGGATGAAGCCGGATCCTTTTTCCAACTGCAAATGGCCGGCGCCGTGATCACTATTTTGCCCATTATCCTGCTCTACTTCTTCACCCAAAAACAGTTTACAGAAGGGATAGCCACTTCTGGTTTGAAAGGATAAATGCCGGCACAACCAACTCCATGCCAACCCAACCGTCATAGATATCGCAGAATTCATGCCGCATACCCCATGTCTTTGAAGGAGGTGATGTGCAGCAAGATCACCCATATTTCTGGAAAACTGCTATAATGGTTGTCGAGTTGTGGCTTGCTTGCTGCACAAGTGTTGACTGCAGGTAAGCTTAACCACAACTGTTCACTCAAACTCACTATTTAGAGGAGAAGATTTTAAAATGAAGAAAAGTAAGTTTACTCTCATTGCGCTTCTAATCCTGGCCCTGCTGCTGGTTGCTTGCGGCACTGGCGGGACGGAAGAACCAACCGCTCCGGCAGCGACGGCAGCGCCTGTGGAAGAACCCACGGAAGCAGTTGTGGAAGAACCCACTGAAGCGCCTGTGGAAGAACCCACGGAAGCAGTTGTGGAAGAACCCACGGAAGCGCCTGTGGAAGAAATGGAACCTTGTGCGCCAACCGCCGAGGGGGACCTGGCCGGCGTTGATCCGCGCGGTCAGACCATTACCTGGTGGCACAATCACAGTGGTTCCCGTGAAGAAGGGCTGGCCGGTCTGGTGCAGGCTTTCAACGACACCAATGAGTGTGGCATCACCCTGGTCGCCGAAAACCAGGGCGGCTACGATGACATTCGCGACAAGGTCAACAGCAGCCTGAACGCCGGCGAACTGCCGGCAGCCTTAATCGTTGGCTATCAGAACGACCAGGCTTTCTACCAACTCAATCAAGGTCTGGCTGACCTGAACACCTTCGTCAATGACGCCCACTGGGGCCTCACGGCTGAAGAACAGGCCGACTTCTACGCCGGCTTCTTCAATCAAAGCATTCACCCTGTTTTCGACAACCAGCGCCTCGGCTTCCCGCCCAACCGCTCCATGGAAATGCTCTTCTACAACCAGACCTGGTTGGAAGAACTCGGCTTCTCTGGCCCGCCCACCACGCCTGATGAATTCTATCAGATGTCCTGCGCTGCTGCCGAAGCCAATGGCGATGGCACCGGCGGCTACATTCTGCGTGACGATGCCTCTGCTGTGGCTGCCTGGACCTTTGCCTTTGGCGGCGACGTCCTCTCCGAGGATGGCACTGGCTACAGCTACAATAATGACGCTGTCGTTCAAGCCATGACCTTCTTGAAGCAGTTGTATGACGACGGCTGCGCCTACTTCTTCACCGAAGGCTTCCCCAACCCACAGTTTGCGGCGCGTAAGGCTATCTTTGCCCAGGGTTCCAGCTCTGGCATGCCTTTCTACCTCGCTGATGTCAACACCGCCGCCGCCGACGCTGGTCGCGCGCCAGACGTTTGGGGCGCCACTGCTATTCCGCACACCACGCCTGATCCCGTGGTGAACATCTATGGCGGCGACGTCATGATTACGGCCAACGCCCCTGAGCAAGAACTGGCCGCCTGGATCTTCGTCAAATACTTCACCTCGCCTGAAGTGCAGGCGCAGTGGAGCCAGATCAGCGGTTACTTCCCCACCCGCGTCAGTTCTGCCGCTTTGCTGGCTGACTTCCTGGCGGAATCGGAGTATGGCGCCCAGTACCAACAGGCGCTGGACCTGCTGCCTTACTCCGCCTATGAACCGCAGTTGATCTCCTACCAGGCCGTGCGCGACGCCACACAGGCCGCTTTCAACAGCATTATGCAAGGGGCCGACATCCAGGAAACGCTGGATCAGTT
Organism: uncultured Ardenticatenaceae bacterium; assembly: GCA_964507675.1. GTDB lineage: Bacteria > Chloroflexota > Anaerolineae > Promineifilales > Promineifilaceae > JAGVTM01. The sequence goes on from CAZDSN010000088.1 coordinate 4,588, forward strand.
GACCGAAGATGCCAATGCTCTGGAAGCAGAGTTGATGGCTGAGATTGAATAAACGTGCCGGCCAGACAATGGCCCGCAGTCGTGCATAAGCGTTAACAAAAAACGGGTCAGGGCGTCACTTCCCTGACCCGTTCTTATTCTCAGATGAGTACGCCCCCTTTGACCACCCATACAATGCAAACAATGCAAGCGACAGCAACAGAAGCCGCCCGCCTGGCGGGTCAACTGCTGCGCGAAAAATTTACCCAGCCGCGCCAGATTCAACTAAAAGGCGTGCGCGACCTGGTTACCGACGCTGACTTTGCCGCGCAAAAGCTAATTACCGACTTTGTGCAGAGTCGTTATCCGCAGCATGGATTTCTCACCGAAGAAAAAGACAGCCACTTACCTGCCTCAGGGCCTGTCATCTGGGTGATTGATCCTCTGGATGGCACGTCCAACTATAGCCGCCAACAACCCCAGTTTTGTGTCTCTATTGCTGCCGTGGCCGCGGACGAGACGCCGCTGTGCAGCGCCATTTACGACCCGATTCGGGACGAATTGTTCGGCGCGGCACGTGGGCAGGGCTGCTATTTGAATGGGCAGGCAGTCCAGGTCAGTCAGGTAAGCGACCTGGCGGAAGCGTTGGTCAGTTTTGACTGGAACCGCCTGCCGCATAAACAGGCGGCTATTTTGCGCCTGCTGCAGCGGGTATCGCCACTGGTGCATTCCGTGCGAGCTACTGGTTCGGCGGCGCTGGCTTTAGCCTGGGTAGCTGCTGGTCGCATGGATGCGTATTTTAACTTTGGCTTAAACGCCTGGGACGTGGCTGCCGCCCGCCTGCTGATTGAAGAAGCAGGGGGTGTGATCAGCAATCTGCAAGGCACTTCGTGGCAGCTAAAGGACGGCAACTGTCTGGCTGGCAACCACCTGACGCACGCAGCTTTGCTGGCAGCGCTCTCATAAGTCTGCCAGTTACGGCGCAGCCGGCGACTCACGGCTGGCAAGCTGTCGGAAAAACAGTTGACGGCAGATGTGCATTGTCAAAGGTTGCCCTTGCCAGTACAATCCGCTGCGGCAGGCTGATATTTTGGTAGTGAGATAACTGGGGAATCATGCGCTGGCCTCCCTATCAACACGTTTTTTTTGACTGTGACTCCACTTTGACCACGATTGAAGGCATTGATGCGTTGGCGGAGAGCGCCGGAAAAAGCTGGCGTATCAAGGTCCTTACTGATGCCGCCATGAATGGCGACCTGGAACTGGAAGAGGTTTACGGCAAACGTTTGCGGGCCATTAAACCTACGCGCGGCCAGATTCATGCCTTGCGACAGCAGTATAAAAACAACGTGGTAGAAGACGCTGCTATCGTCATTTCCACTTTACAATCCCTGGGCCACCAGGTGTACATCATCAGCGGCGGCTTGATTGAGCCGGTGCGCGAGTTTGGTATTTATCTGGGCGTGCCGGCAGAAAACATTCGGGCTGTCGGCGTGTCGTACAACGAACTTGCCGGCAACTGGTGGATCCAACCAGAAAACGGCCAGAACCAGAGCGAAGCCCGCTACATAAACTACAGCCAGGGTGCGCTCACCATCAGCGATGGTAAAGCGCAGATCGTCCGCGAACTACTTAGCCAACAGCGCGGGCGCTCTCTCTTGATCGGCGATGGCCGCAGCGATCTGCTGGCCGGGCGCGCCGTGAATCTGTTTGTTGGATTTGGCGGGGTCGTCTCCCGCCAGAGCGTGCAGCGCGAAGCCGCCGCCTACATCCACAGCCACAGCATCGCCCCTCTGCTTCTCTTAGCCGCCGGCCCGGCAGCCATGTACAGAGCCGCCCACACCGAACACAAAGTAGCCTTCACCAAAGCGCTGCAACTCTTTTCAACAGGAGCAATTACATTTCAAGATGAGCAACTCAGCCAGAAATTCCACAAAGCATGTGAAACTGTTTATACCCGGTCCAACTGAGGTACGGCCTGAAATATTGGACGCCCAAACAGAATGGATGATCGGGCACCGTATGCCCGAATGCCTTGACCTCGTTGGCCGTATCCGCCCTAAACTGGCGCAAGTTTTTTTCACCGACGCCCCCATCCTTATCGGAGCCTCGTCGGGCACAGGTTTTTGGGAAGGAGCGGTCCGTAACTGCGTCAGTGGCAAGGTTCTCAACTGTGTCAATGGCGCTTTTAGCGACCGTTGGCGCGAAGTCACCGAGGCCAATGGCAAAGCCAATGAAGTCCTGGAAGTGGACTGGGGCCAGCCCATTCTGCCCGACCAGGTGGCCGAACGACTGGCATCAGGCGAATTTGACTCCGTCACCATCGTTCACAACGAAACCAGCACCGGCGTCACCAGTCCCATTCAGGAGATCGCCCAGGCGGTACGCCAACTGCCAAACGGCGACGACATCATCATCATGGTGGATTCTGTCAGCGGCCTGTCTGGCGCTGAACTGCGTGTAGATGCCTGGGACCTGGACGTGGTGTTGACGGCCAGCCAAAAAGCGTTTGCCCTGCCGCCGGGCCTGGCCTTTTGTTCTGTTTCCCCGCGGGCCATGGCCCGGGCGAAAACGGTTCCCCATCGTGGCTACTACTTCGACTTCATCACTCTGGAAAAATATCTGGTCAAGAACCAGACCCCGGCTACCCCGGCCGTATCGCTGTTGTTTGCCCTGGACCGGCAGTTAGATGACATGCTGGCTGAGGGCATGGAAAACCGCTTTGCCCGCCACCTGGCCATGCGCGACAGTACCATCGCCTGGGCCAGGAGCCAGGGGTTCACCCTGTTCCCGGCGCCTGGCTACGAATCCCCCACCATGACCTGCGTCAATAACAACCTGGGCCTGGATATTAGCGGCCTGAATAGCTACCTGCGCTCTCAGGGCATGGCCCTTTCTAATGGTTATGGCTCTCTGAAGAATAAAACGTTCCGCATTGCCCATATGGGTGATTTGCAGATGTCCGACATGGAAGCGTTATTTGCCGGCATTAACCAATATCTGGCGCAAAACCATCCGGCAGCATAAGCCCGTAGGCTCAACCCCCTCCAGGATTTCACCGCCGCTCCTGCCGCGCTTTACGGTTAGTCGCGACGTAATTTCAAGAAAAGGTGACTTCATCTATGTTTCGTATTTTAATAGCCGACAAACTGGGTCAGGCCGGCCTTGATCGCCTGGCCCAGGCGGAGGACATCACGTATGACGTGCAAACAGGGTCTAGCAAAGAAGACCTGCTGGAAATCATGCCGGCATATGACGCCTTAATCGTGCGCAGCGATACCAAAGTTGATGCCGATTTGCTCAATGCCGGCACGAACCTCAAAGTTGTTGGGCGTGCCGGCATTGGCGTAGACAACATAGACGTCAAAGCGGCCACCGCCCGTGGCATTGTCGTCATGAACACCCCTCGCGCCAACGCCGTAGCCACTGCCGAACACGCTATGGCCTTGATGCTGGCCGTCAGCCGCCACATCGCCCCCGCCCATGCTTCCCTGCTGGCTGGCAACTGGGAGCGCTCTAAATTCACCGGGGTTGAACTCAACGGCAAGACGTTGGGCATCATCGGCTTTGGCAACATTGGCCGTCTGGTAGCTGCGCGGGCGCAGGCGTTTGGCATGGAAGTCATTGCCTACGATCCGTACATTTCCGAAACAGTCGCCCACGAAACGGGTGTGACCCTGGTAGACCTGGAAGATTTGCTGGCGCAGGCGGACTACATCACCCTACACGCCAGCAGCACCGCCGAAACGCAGCAGATCATCAACGCCAGGGCTATCAGTCAGATGAAAAACGGCTCCATTTTGATCAACGGCGCGCGCGGCAAACTGGTGGATGAAGCTGCGCTGGCCGATGCCTTGAAAACTGGCAAGCTAAAAGCCGCTGCCGTAGACGTATACAGCAGCGAACCGCCCCCCGCCGGCCATCCCCTCCTCGGTCTGCCCAATGTGCTGCACACGCCTCATTTAGGCGCCAGCACCAAAGAAGCGCAAAAAGCCGTGGCCGAAGAAATCGTTGACCAGGTGTTAGATACCTTGCGCGGCAATGGCATTCGCCACGCGGTTAACATGCCGTTTAGCGTCGGTCCTGGCTTTGAAGAATTAGAGCCACATATGGCTCTGGCTACCACCCTGGGCGTGCTGCAATATCATCTGGCTGGCGCGCCCATACACCACATTGAGGTGGAAGTACGCGGCGATCGCCGGGAAGAACTGGTACGCCCGGTGGCTTCGGCGCTGCTCATGGGGGTATTGCGCCAGTTAGTAGATGGTCCCGTCAACTACGTCAACGCGCCCTTGCTGGCCGAGCAGCAAGGCATCACCATCAGCCAGTCGCTTGGTTTGGGCGACACCGATTACCCCAACCTGATCTACTGCCGCGCCCACACGTCCGCCGGCCAGCGCACCCTGGCTGGCGTGCTCTTTGGCGGTCGCGAGCAACGCATCGTCCAGGTAGACGAATACCACCTGGATGCCAACCCCACGGGAACGCTCCTGGTCCTCCAAAACCGCGACGTGCCTGGCGTCATCGGCCAGGTAGGCACCATTCTGTCTGCTTACAACGTCAACATTGGCGAGTGGCGCATGGGCCGCTTTGCTCCTGGCGGGGAGGCGTTGTCCTTCATCAATCTGGACAGCATCCCGCCCGCCCAAGTGTTAGATGCCCTATCAAAAGTGCCGGCAATCACCCAGGTCAAACTAATTAACTTGTAGAGGTATATGCTATAACCATCTTTGATCTTCCTCATGCGCGTCCTGCTGGTTAACAAATTTCTACATCAAGTAGGCGGCCAGGCAGGCGGCAGCGAAACCGTATTCTTTAACGAGTGGCGCTGGCTGGAAGCCGCCGGGCATGAAGTCATCCCATTTGGCATGGCTCACCCTGACAACGTCGCCAGCCCCTACCAATCCTACTGGGCGCCCCAGGTTGATTACGACCAGCCCACGCCCGGACAGCTTGTTTCCCTGGTATGGTCATGGCCGGCAGCGCGCCAGCTCAAGGCCCTGGTAATGGCTACCCGCCCCGACGTAGCCCATCTGCACAACATCTACCACCAGCTATCCCCAGCCATCATCGCCGTACTGCGCCAGTTGTGCGTTCCCACCCTGCTCACAGCGCACGATTACAAACTTATTTGCCCCAACTACCGCCTTTATACGCAAGGGCAGGTCTGTACCCGCTGCGTTGGCTCCCATCCCTGGCACGCCTTGCGCCACCGCTGTCTCAAAGCATCCTGGTCAGCCAGCGCCCTGGCGGCGCTAGAAACAACCGTGCATCGCTGGCTGCGGGCTTATGCCGGCATTGACCACTTCATCGCCCCCAGCCGCTTTCTGCAAACGATGCTGCAGCGCGGCGGCTGGCCCACATCCCAAATAACAGTGCTGCCGCACGCTGTCTCCCTCCCCGCTCCGGCTGCCGATCACTCCCCCCATTCACCCACCATTCTCTTTGCCGGTC
>CAZDSN010000089.1:0-9992 GCA_964507675.1 uncultured Ardenticatenaceae bacterium
GTTGCATCGCTTCAATGACGTTAAGAATGCCGGCAATTTCACCAGTGGCATTGGTCACAATCACTTCCAAAGACGGACGCTCCAGAAATGGCGTCAGATCAAATCCGACAGCCACCCGCCGGCCATCCGGGTAAAGATGCAAGCCGATTTGATTGATGCGCACATCTTCACGTGATTTGCGCATTTGCAGCGGATCATCAAAAAATTGTATCTGCGTCATGCTGGCATTATAACTCGTGGGGGCAAAATAGAGCAATTGACCGCAACCGGCCAACGTTCCCCGCCCGCTGCTGCCCACTCCTCAACCGGGGCAGGTTAAGGAGTGGGCAGCCAACCAAAATGACAAAAAACAGACTCTATCTCAACCAAATCTGCCTGGATGCCGCTGCGCCCACCAGGCTACGCACTACACTGCGCGCACTATCATTGCGCCAACTGTCCGCCAACAGTCTGGTATCCGAAACAAAATCCACGCGCTGCGTCAGGGCGATACAACTATGTTCTTCGTGAGCACGCTGTTCTCATCGTCAAACGTATAGCCAGGGCGCTGCATACCTACAATTGTCAGGTTGTAAACACCTGTGCCGTCCGTCGTCAAAAAGCGAGCAATACCGCTGGCATTCGTCAGGGCATTCCGATTCTGTACCGTGCCGTCAGGAAGCGTCCACCGGGCAGCCACCACGGTGTCGCTCATTGGCTGGTTGTTTTCGTCCCGCACAAAAACGAACCCGCCCACAAGATAACCGCTGCCGTAAGGAATCGAGACGCCATAAATGCCCACCGAACGCAGGCAGTTCTCCGTGCATTCATAAGCATTCTTGAATAATTGCCAATCTAGTTTTTGCGCCGATAGTTCCATGTAGGGAAACAACGCAAACCCTGCTACCAAAACCAATAAGGCAATAATGCTGCGGCTGAACTTCTTCATAAATTAATTATCCTCCATGATGTTGAAACAGACTGGGCAGCGACCCAACTCCTGGCGGATAAGTCGGGTCAAATCAGCACGGCTGATGAAAACGATGATGGCTTGCACATCCGGGCGCTGCTTTTTGCAAGCCGTTACTATTCTACCAGAGGAATCATATCCCACCACTCCCAAACAGCCTATTCGCTGTAGGTGGGCAGTTTTTCCAGAAGCTGTACCAGCGTTACCTGCCACTCTTTTGTCCCCGTTTTCCAGGACATCCAGATGGCCGTACGGCTCACGCGCACACGCTCCCCCAAAAATCGCTGCAAGTGAAAACGGTTAATATTTTCCAGTCGGGGCCAGCGCAACCGGATCTGATCGTTCTCCACCGTCACCCCCACCACGCCGGCCAGCGCTGCCAGCGATTTGATGCGCAGTTGGTACAGCAAATTGTCTACCGGGTCAGGAATGGGGCCAAAACGATCGGCCAGTTCCGCCGCCATCCCGTCAATTTCCAACAGGGTTTCCATGCCAGCCATACGCCGGTACAGCCGCAAGCGCAGCGCAGCATCGGGTACGTAATCGGTGGGCACGTAAGTCGCCAGGGGCAGGTCTATCAAGATACTTTCGCCCAATTCGGGCGGGGCGATCTCGCCGCGCCGTTCCGCTTTCTTCCGCTTCACGGCATTGGCTAACAGCCGCGTATACAAGTCAAAACCAATGGCGGCAATGTGGCCGCTCTGGCGCGCCCCCAGCAGGTCGCCTGCCCCCCGAATCTCCAGATCGCGCATGGCAATGGCATAGCCCGCCCCCAGATGGGACTCTTCGGCAATCGTTTCCAGGCGCGCCTGCGCATCTGGCGTCAGGATGCGCCAGGGGGCATGAAAAAAGTAAGCGTAGGCCCGGTTCACGCCGCGCCCCACCCGACCGCGCAGTTGGTGTAGTTGTGACAGGCCAAACTGCTCTGCCCGATCCACAATCAACGTGTTGGCGTTGGGAAAGTCCAGGCCGCTTTCAATAATAGTCGTGCTCAGCAGCACATCCACTTCGTCGTCGGCGAACCGCTGCATGACGTCTTCCAGTTCCCGCTCGCCCATCTGGCCGTGTCCAATGGCAATCCGTGCCTGGGGAACCAGGCGTTGAATCTGGTTATAAACGATGTCAATCGTCTGCACCCGATTATGCACCAGGAATACCTGGCCGCCGCGATCTAGTTCGCGCAGAATGGCCCGCCGCAGCAATGTCTCATCCGCCTCACCCACGTACGTCTGGACAGGCAGTCGTTCCGCCGGCGCCGTGGCAATGATGCTGATGTCGCGTGCTCCGGTCAGCCCCAGGTGCAGTGTGCGTGGAATCGGCGTGGCCGTCATGGTTAACACGTCCACTTCTTTGCGCAGTTGTTTCAGCAGTTCCTTGTGCCGCACCCCAAAACGCTGCTCCTCGTCTATGACGAGCAGCCCTAAATCCTTGAAGGAAACATCGTCCGACAGCAGGCGGTGTGTGCCGATGACAATATCTACCTGCCCGCCGCGCAAATCTCGGATAATCTGTTCCTGCTGCGATGGCGTGCGAAAACGGGAGAGCATCTCCACACGCACAGGGAATGGCTGTAATCGCTGTTTGAAGGTGTTGTAATGCTGCTGCGCCAGAATGGTCGTCGGCACGAGGATGCCGACTTGCTTGCCGTCTAAAACAGCTTTGAAGGCAGCGCGCAAGGCCACCTCGGTTTTGCCATATCCCACGTCGCCGCAAATCAGGCGGTCCATCGGCTGCGGGTTTTCCATGTCTGTTTTAACGTCGGCAATGGCGTTCAGTTGATCTTCCGTCTCCTGGTAAGGGAAACTGGCTTCCATCTCTGACTGCCACGTGCTATCCGGAGCAAACGCATGGCCTGGCGTCATTTCGCGCTCGGCATACAGCTCCAGCAGTTCGTCGGCCATTTCGTCTACGGCCTGTTGGGCGCGGGCCTTCGCCTGTCCCCAAGAGCGATCGCCTAGGCGGTTGAGCGCCGGCGCAAATTCATCGGGGCCCACCCATTTGCTCAGGCGATCAGCATGGTGCACAGGCACAAACAGAATGTCACCGTTGCCATATTGGAGCTGCAAATATTCCCGTTCGGTGCCGCCAACGGCACGCACCACCAATCCGGTAAAGAGGCCTATGCCATGCTCCAGATGCACCACGTAGTCACCTGCCTTGATATCGGCAAAAAACGTTTCTGGGGCAATCGGGCGGGCGGGCCGGTTGCGCCGAGGGGCAGGCCGGTTCCAGCCAAACAGTTCCGCATCAGTGAGCAGGTTAAGCAGCACTTTATTGTCGGCGACGCGCTCAATCATGAAGCCTTCGCTGAGGCTGCCCTGGACAAAAGTAAGACTGGGTTGGGGCGGCAGGTGCTGCACCGTTTCCACCGGCTGGTAAGCGGGCGCCGCCGGAGCAATGAGGCTTTGTTTGCCGGCATCCGGCCCTTCCTCGCGCCACAACTCTGCCAGCCGCTGCGCCTGACGACTAATCACCAGCGTCCGCTCGCCCTGTTTCTGCCCGTAAGCCAGTTGGCTGATCAACGGCTTGATCTGGCCGCCGTAGCGCGGTCCCGGCTGGAACAACTGCGCCAGAGAATCTGCCCCCAGGTCAGATGGCTGTTCGTGATGTTCTCCCAACGTCAAAATACGGCGGTAAGCCAGCCTGGCCTGAATATCTTCCCAGCTAAAAAGCGGGCTTTGATAACCCGGCGGCAGGCTGGCCTGTTCTTCAGCCAACTGATCGGCGTGGTCGTGCAGTTCATGCACCATCTGCTGCAAGACGTTCCAATCGTCTACCACCACCAGGGCGGCAGCCGGCAAATAATCTAGCAGTGAGTCCGGCCGGCTGTACAGCAGGGGCAGGTAATATTCCAAATTAGGCGACGGAATGCCGCTGGCCAGGGCGGGGATGTCATCTTGCCATGCCGGCAAATCATCCTCTTTAGGCGGCGCCGCTTCCTGAAAGACGACGCCCAACGCTTGTAGTTCTCCAGGCATAGCCTCCCGCGCCGGAGGAATGGTAATCCGCTCCAATAAACTGTCGGCCACATCTGCCGATCGCTGGGTCGCCGGGTGGAAATAACGCATGGTGTCTATTTCGTCGCCAAACAGCTCAATGCGCACCGGATAGGCGGCAGCCACCGGAAACAAATCCACAATGCCGCCACGCTGGCTGAACTGGCCGGGCGCTTCCACCACAGCGACCGCCTCGTAACCCGTATGCAGCCAGTTTTGTCTCAGTTTGTCCAGATCCATGACCTGCCCTACGCGCAAGGTGCGCATAGCTTTCAGGAAGTGGTGGCGCGGCACGGTCTTTTGCAGCAAAGCCCGCGCCGAAGCAATAATCAACGGCGGATGATCTGGTTGGGGAGCGTAGGGCATCTGCGCCGACGTCAACTGAGACAGCACAGCCAGCCGGCCCAGGCGGCTGCTTTCGCTCCACGGCCCTCGCTCAAACGGCAAGGGAGTTGGTTCTAAGAAACGTAGCGACTGCAAATGGGGCGGCAGCCAGGCAGCCAGGTCTTGCTGCCAGATAGGCACGGCATCAATGCGACCAGTGACCAATACAATGGGCGCGTTCGTGTCCAGGTAGAGGCGGGCCAGCAGCGGCGGCCAGGCGCTGCGTGGCAGCCCCAGCGGCTCCAATTCCTTGTCCTCTGCCAGTTTCTGCCGCAGTTGCGTATAGGACGGTAATTGCTCCAAAAGCGCCAGTAAGCCAGAAATGTTCATGCGCGTCAATAAGGGTCAGGAGGGATCGACAAGAGGGCCATTATGGCGACTCATAGCCAGTTGAATGCCCTGGCTGAGAAAGGTTTCTACTGCCGCTGCCGCTTCTTTGAGTAAAATGTCCACAATGACCTGTTCGCCAGTATTGAAGTTTTGCAGGACGTAGGCGGCTGCCGGCATCTGGCCTGGCGGGCGGCCAATGCCCAGGCGTAGTCGCGGAAAGTCATCGCCCAAATGCTGAATAATAGAGCGCATCCCATTATGCCCGCCAGCGCTCCCTTTTTGCCGCAAGCGCAGGGTTCCCAAAGGCAGATCGAGTTCATCGTAAATGACCAGCAGGTGCGTCAGGGGAACCTTAAAGAAGCGGATCAACTGCCCCACCGCCTGACCACTGTTGTTCATGAATGTTTGCGGCTTGACCAGGACAACGGGCGTCTGCGCGATTTCACCATCGCCAATCAAGGCCTGGTTGCGCGCTTTGCCGATCGGAATGCCATACGTTTTAGCCAGTTCGTCAAGGCACATAAAGCCAACATTGTGCCGGTTCTGGCGATATTCCCGCCCAGGATTCCCCAACCCGACAATCAGGGCGCGCTGGCGCGCCGATTCCGGCGGCTCACTGTCGGTTTGGGAGCGCGGGAAGAAAGCGTATCTGGATTTGTTTAACATCATAACCCAATCAAAGAGTGATATGGCATTGATAGCTGGTTTCAACGGCTCAAGCGTTTGCGAAACTGGCGACGCAGGCCACGCAGCAGCCAGCGTACAGTCAGGTAAAGGCCAAGCGCGGCAAAAATGACGCCTGTAGCCCGCACACCAGACCAAAAAGCGTTTGAGAAGCGCGTGGTATCAATAGCAGCAATTTGCCCCAACAAGCCCCCTTCGCTGGCCGGTTCCACGTCACGCCCGCGTTCGGGCGAAAGGGATACAACATTGGCCACCGTGGCCAGCGGGGTGGGTGTGGCAAAGGGCGTCAACGACGGCAGCGATTCGGGCAGCGGTGTAGACAGCGGCGTGGCGTTGGCCGCTGGAGATGCAGCGATAGTAACGGTGATCGTGATCGTGGGTGTAGCCGTAGGCGTATCATTCGAAATGGTAAAGCCGGTGACGAAGTACTCGTCGTAATTATAATCCTGACGCACGACACGCAGCCGCAGTTGGTAAACGCCATCGGGAAAAACGGGAGCGTTGGCGTTACGGCCAACGGTTGTGTCCCATAAGGCCAGGGTGGCATTGTTCACTGCACTGTCACTTTCCGCAAAAACTATCCAGTCGCCGCCGGGCGGGGATTCGCGTCGAAAAGCGAGTTCATAACGCAGGAAGTTGGGATCGGCGGCGCTCCCTTCCACCGCAACAATGCCGGCAATCACGTCGCCTGCTGCTGGTTTTTGAATGCCATTGCCGGCAACCTGGGCCAAAACAGGCGTCATCCACCACAACGCCCCCAGCAGACCCAACAACCCGCCACCTAATAACCGTAACACTCGCTTTTGCTGTTTGTTCAGTTTATTCATCATCGAAATTTGCCCGACATAAACCGAATAGCATAGTCTAACACAGGTAACAGACCCTGGCGAATGCCGGCGCTGCTGGCTGCTGCTTGGCTTAATCCTGGTATATGTGTCATAATCAGCCTCATGTAAGCGGTTTCCGCATCCCCTATGAGCCTGATACTCTCAGCTTCATAGACATGATATTAGCATACTATTTCCAGGTCTATCTCTTTCGCCTGATGGGCCTGTTGCGAGCATTGTCACAACCCGGAGTAACCCTATGAAATCTCGTCTCACGGCTGCGCTTCTTCTCCTCTTTAGCCTGGTACTGCTCTTCATCGTGGCCGCTTGTGGTCCAGTAGATGCGCCAGTTGCTGGCGTGCCAGAAAGTGGCGTGCCGGAAGCCAGTGCGCCAGAGAGTGACGCGCCAACTGCCACTGCTGCCAGCGTTGATCCTGCGCTGCCCTCTGATACGCCAGCTACCAGCGAACTCGCTGTCGTTAAACCCACCATCGTCATTGACCCTGAACGTAGCGGTATAACTGAAGAGGGTCTGCCCGTTGGCTTCACCGTCGAAGGGTACCCTTACATGGGCGATCCCAATGCGCCCATCATTATGGAAGAGTATTCCGATTATCAATGTCCTTTCTGCGCTCGCTTCTTCCTGGAAACGTTCACCGAGCTGCGCCAAAACCAGATTGCCAATGGAGAACTGCTTTTGGTCTTCCGCGACTTCCCTTTAACCAGCATCCACCCGCAGGCAACGCCCGCCGCCAATGCCGCCCGCTGCGCTGGCGAACAGGGGCCAGTGCAATATTGGACCATGCACGATTTGCTCTTTAACACCGTTTCCCAGTGGAGTAACACCGGATATGAGCAAGTCTTTAATGAGCTGGCTGCGCAAGCAGGTCTGGACACGACGCAGTTCACAACCTGCCTGAGTGCGCTAACCCATAATGATGCTGTCAAAGCAGATACCCAGGATGGTCAGACCCGTGGCGTCAGCAGTACCCCCTACTTCTTCATCAACGACCAGCCGCTGGTAGGCGCGCAGCCCTTGACTGTATTCAACCAGGCGATTGCTGTGGTATTGAGCGGCGAGTCCCTGGCGGCTGCCCAACCCACGGCAGCTCCCAGCCAGCCTGTGGTCGCCCCCACGCCAGCCACCCTGTCCACAAATTTTGCCGCCGTGAAAGGCGACCCCAACGCCCCGGTGACCATCACTGAGTTCACGGATTATCAATGTCCGTTTTGCCAACGGCATGCACGGGAAACCCTGCCCACCATCATGCAAGAGATGGTAGACGCCGGCCAGGTGTATTACATTCTCAAAGACATGCCCCTGGAAAACATCCATCCCGCAGCGCGCGCCGCGGCCAATGCCGCCCGCTGCGCTGGCGACCAGGGCGCTTACTGGGAAATGCACGAGGCGTTGTTTGCCAATCAAAGCCAATGGAGTGATTCGGAAACAGACACGAACCAGAGCCTGATTGATCTGGGCGTCAGCCTGGGACTGGATGAAGCCAGCTTCACCGCCTGTGTCACCAACCAGACGTACGACAGCCAGGTAATGGATAACCAACAGGAAGCCCTGTCTTTGGGCGTTGGCGGCACGCCTTTCTTCTTTGTCAATGGATATCCCCTTGACGGCGCGCGCCCGTTGGAGCATTTCCAAATCGCCGTGCGCCTGGCCAGCGAAGGTACCCTGGCGGAAGCCTACGTTCCGCAACCCACGCCGGCCGCGCTGCCGACGCCATCTGGTCCGGTGGATGTGTCCCTCGATAACGGTTTCGGCATTGGCGATCCCAATGCTCCCGTGCAAATTGTGGAATTCACCGACTACCAGTGTCCGTTCTGCAATCGCCACCATCTGCAGACCTACCCGCAGTTGCTGGAGCAGTACATTAACACAGGCCAGGTTTATTACGTGGTGAAGGATTTCCCGTTGACCTCTATTCACCCCCAGGCGTTCCTGGCTTCAGAAGCCGCCTGGTGCGCTGGAGAGCAAAGGGCCCAGGCAGACATGGCTGACCTGTTATTTACCACACAGGGCCAATGGGGCAATGATGAGGCCGCTAACCTGTTTACCGAATATGCCGGCACACTTGGCCTGGACACCGCCGCTTTCCGCGAATGCCTGGACAGCGGCAAATACACCAATGTGGTTGACAGCAATCTACAAGAAGGCATAGGGTTAGGCATCACAGGTACACCCACGTTCTTTATTAATGGCAACATTCTGGTTGGCGCCTACCCCATTGACAGCTTTGCGCAAGCCATTGAACAGGCCTTGACCGGTCGCTAGAAAAAACACAAACGCATGTGCCGGGTTATAGAAGTTCAACTTCTGCGAGAAGTTGAACTTCTTTAGCTGTTTACCTATGTCTACAAAACTTGTTATTGCCGGCCTGGACGGGGCCACCTGGCAACTACTCCAGCCCTTGATGGAGGCGCAAAAACTACCTACCCTGGCGCGTCTGTGCGCCCAGGGCAGTTGGGGGCCGTTAACCTCCGTCTGGCCGCCCATCTCTGCGGCAGCGTGGGTCAGCATGTTAACAGGAGCCAACCCGGGGCGGCACGGCGTCTACGACTTCCGCAACCTGGATCTCAGCCGCTACAGCGGGCACCAGGAGCAGCTTGCCAGCTCTGGCAGTTACCATCTGCCCACGTTGTTTGATTATGTCACTGGCGGCGTCATTGCCTACCAGGTGCCTCTCACCTACCCCCCCCGCCCTATACACGGCGTTATGGTAGCCGGCTATCCTACTCCAGACCGCCGCCGCGCCTTCACCGAGCCGCCCTCGTGGAGCGAATGGCTGGGTCCTCTGGATACCTATACGGCAGACCAGATTGGCCGCGCCCGCCCGGCAGCGCAAGCCGCACTCTACCGCCGCAGCATGGCTACCATGACGGACAATTTGATCCGGTTGAGCCGCGAAGTGGATTGGCAACTGCTGATGTTTGTCAATGGGGTTACGGACGGCGCCCAACACCGCTTTTTTAAGTTCGTGCAGCCGGGCTTTCCGGGCGTCAGCGCCGCAGCCCAACGGCGGCACAGGCATTTACTGGCGGAAATCATGATAGCAGCCGATGCGGAACTGGGGCGGCTGCTGGCGCATCTCCCCGCCGACGTCAACGTGTTGGTGATTTCCGATCATGGCGGACGCCCCCGTCCCTGGCGCGCCTTCCACTTAAACGCCTGGCTGGCGCAGCACGGCTGGCTGCAACCCAAAGCGAACGCTGCCGGCAGCCAGACACAGGCCATGTTGGAATGGGCCAAACAACGTTTACCGCTGACAGAGTGGGCCAAGCAGCATCTCCCCCTGAGCATGAAAGACCGTATTGGCCGCGTGCGGGCCAGCGTTGACCAGATTGATTGGCCCCACACCCAGGCATATCGCGTCAAGCTCAGCCATCCTATAGAGGGTATTCACCTGAACGTGATCGGGCGACAGCCGCAGGGCATCGTTCCGATCACCGCTTATTCATCACTACGCGAAAAAGTCCTGGACGCTGTGCGGCAACAGCCGGAAGTCCTGCGCGCCCTGCCGCGCGAAGAAGTCTTCAACGGCCCTTTTCTCAATCACGCGCCCGATATCCTGGTACAATTGAATCCTGATTTTGACGGCGGGAACAGCGTGCGGGAACTCGTCACCAATATTCCGGCAAGCTGGCTGCAAAGCATCAGCGGTTATCACGACTTGCACGGGATCTTGGTAGCCGCCGGGCCAGCGTTTGCCAACGGCGCGGTGCATGGGGCGCAGTTGATTGATGTAACGCCGACAGCCTTGCACACTTTGGGGTTGCCTGTGCCGCAACACATGGATGGGCAGGTGCTGTCCC
>CAZDSN010000090.1:0-2874 GCA_964507675.1 uncultured Ardenticatenaceae bacterium
AATCGCTATCGTAATCGTCTTTTTCTTCGATTACGATTCCGAAACCGAAACCGATTCTCTCATCGCTATCGCAATCGTAATCGTTGTCGTAATCGAGTTTTTTCGATTACGATTACGAAACCGAAACCGATAGCGATTGTCTCATCGCTATCGTAATCGTTGTCGTAATCGTCTTTTTTCGATTACGATTACGAAACCGAAAGCGATAACGAAAGCGAAAGCGATAACGAAACCGAAACCGAAACCGATTACGAAACCGAAACCGATAGCGATAACGAAAGCGAAACCGAAAGCGATAGCGATTAGGAGGGCGTGGTTAGTTTTGCCAGTAGTTTATTGAACGCCGCTTCAATTTCAAACACCGCGGTAAACTCCACAAACTGCCACCGCCCATAACCGCCTAAATTATTAACCCCCCGAATCCAGTAATTGCGGATAGTATTGGCTTTATCTTTCGCATCCTCGCCCCGCAGCCCTTTAATCTCTACCACCAGATTCAGCCAGTCCGGGGTTCCATCCGGCTGCGTATGACCATCATCAATTTGCACAATAAAATCGGGCACATATTTTCGCGGCGTTGCCCCATACAAATATGGCACTTCCAACCCCAACCCCTGATTTTTGACATAAGCATGAACCTGGGGATGGCTTTCCACCACCCGGCAAAACTCCGCTTCCCAATCGCTGTCGCAGATCACCCAATTAATATGGCTGCGGCGGGGATCGGTTTGCCAGCGCGTCGCTTTTGAGGTCGTCAAGTTGACATGGGCGCTGGAGCCGGTGGGGTTATACGCATCCAGGATCGCTTTGATAGGACGTTCACCCACCATGGCCTCTGTGATAGCCGCTTTAATGCGTTCACAGGCCATGCCGGCAATCTCCTGATAAAGCAACTGCGCCGGGTAAGTGCCGCCTGTGCAGCGTAAATACCCCCCATCCAGCCATTGCCGCACAATCCGCTTCAGTTGCCCAAAGAGATGCAATTTCGGTTCTTCACCAGGGTCGCGGAATTGGGTATACAGCAAATGCTTCGTCAAATGAAACAAGAGAGTTGGTTGGCGCAGCTCACTCAAATGTTCCACCGTCAGATTCACCCCTTCTCCCAGAATTCCCTGATTGAGCGTTACCGACGGGCCAACCAGATGCGGCGTCAACTCCAGCACGGAGTCAGCGGTAAAACGGGCCACCAGCCGGTCATCCGGCAGTTCTACGCGATACCCCTCCACCCGTGGAAAAGTGATGGTCAAAGCGTCCCGTTCAGGACTGACGGCGTGAACATGGATGGTTTGACGCGCCGCACGGGGCTTAACGACAACAGGTTGGGCGGTGAAGTCGAAAGGAATGCCCAGGACGTCGGCGTACTCCACATTAAACAACCCCTCTTCGTTGAGATCATACGATTGCCGGCGTAAAGCGCGTCCCACCACCTGCTCGCAAAGCAACTGCGTGCCAAAGGCGCGAATGCCCAGCACATGCGTCACCGTGTTGGTATCCCATCCTTCCGTCAACATAGAGACAGAAACGACGCAGCGCACCGATTCGCCCAACCGCCCCTCTTTGCCAACGGTATTCATCACCTCCCGCAGCAAATCTTGATCGCTGATATTTTGCCCGTCGGCCAGGTTGCCGCTGCGCTCCACAATTTCACGGCGAAACCGTTCGATTTCATCGGCGGCCATCTCCCGAAAGTCATTGTTCAGGGCTTCCCCCGATTCAAGTTGTTCACTATCAATGAGTAAGGTGCGCGGCCGCGGATAGTGGCTGCCGTATTCATCAAAATTACGAAAGAGCGGCAGCCGCCCTTCGTGGTAGGTTTTCGTTTGCCTATCTTCGCCCAGGCGGTGAAAACCAGCAATGAAGTCGTACACCAGTTTGGACGTGGAGGTGTTGTTGCAAACCACAATAAAAACAGGCGGGGTCTGAATACCCGCCTCTGCCCAACTGGCAAACGTCTTTTGATAGTGACCATACAACGCTTCCAGGGCTGTCTGTAATTCTGCCGGCAGGCTCAACGGGTCCAGTTGCGTCGCTTTGCCTCGCCCTTTCTTGGGCATTTTGCTGCGAATATGCTCCCACAAATTGCGGAATTTGGGCATATCCCCGCCGGGGATATTATCGGCAACGGGCACGCGCGGCAGTTTGACAATGCCGCACTCGATGGCATCCATCAGGGAAAAATCACTCACCACCCAGGGAAAGAGCGTCCCTTCCACATATCCAGAGCCGCGTAAAAAGAAGGGAGTGGCCGATAAATCAAAGACAGTGCGCACCCCTAATTTGCGTTTAGCCATTTCGATGCCCGAAATCCACAGGCGAGCGGCTTCATTGTTCCTTTTAGCTTCTTCCTTCTCCTCGCCCTTTAATTCCTCGAACGCCTCATTTTGCGGTCGCTGGCGATAACAATGGTGAGCCTCATCATTGAGCACTAAAACATTTTTCAGCCCCATCAAATCCGGCATCACCCTTTGCAGCATTTGCCCCTCGGTTTCCAGGGTCTGCAATTCCGGGCCGCGCCCTTGCAGCAGCGCCCGCCCGCCGGCAGACAGGTTCAGCCGTTCCCGCAGTTTGAAAGCGTGGTAATTGGTGATCACAATTTTGGCGCGGCTGATGTCGCTGAGCATGTCGTTGGGAATGAGCTCGCGGTCTTTGTAGTAGCTGTCCGGGTCATTCGGTTGCAGTACGCGCAGACGATCCCGAATAGTGATGCCGGGCGTCACAATGAGGAAGCCGCGCGTAAATCGTTGGCTCTGGGGGTGGCGCACGGCGTTTATCGTTTGCCAGGCAATCAGCATGGCTATCACGGTGGTTTTACCTGCGCCTGTGGCTAATTTAAGCGCAATCCGCAGCAGTTCGGGGTTAGCCTGTTCGTTAGCG
>CAZDSN010000090.1:2974-9944 GCA_964507675.1 uncultured Ardenticatenaceae bacterium
TGTGGCTAATTTAAGCGCAATCCGCAGCAGTTCGGGGTTAGCCTGTTCGTTAGCGCGCTGAATATGATCCAGGAATTGTTCGCCACGCTTACCCCATTTGGGAGCTACCTCAATGAGCCAGATCGCCGTTTCTACCGCTTCAACCTGGCAGAAAAAGGGGCGAATGCCCTGAAAGGGATGGTGTCGCCAATGCTGTAGCAGCCGGGCCGTTTCTGGCGTGACTTGCCAATCTTCAGGGTTGGGCAACTGTCGCCAGCGGTCAACCTGCTGGCGAATGCCGTTAATAAATTGGGTCGGGTTGTATAGTTGAACTTCACCCCACGAATCATCTGTGTCCTCTGTGAATCCCCGGTCAAAGGCGAAGCCCAACTGCTGCGCTTCGGCGCGTTTTCGTTTCTTGGGCTTGGGGACGGGCGTGATAAAGTCAGCCGAACGCCGCTTTTCTATGATGCGGTTCGTTGGCTGCCCGTCGGAGTCCAGCTCCCAGTGACGGAATGGATACAGATAGGGGGAGTTAAGAATGGGCTTATCAAAAAATTGCTCGGTCATCATAATCTACACCAGCGTCAAAACCGGCTTGCTGCCGGAACGATATTTCTACTATCAGGAAATGTATAGAGATTGGCAGTATAGCGAATTTTTGCGCAGACACAATCGGATTGATGACATTCATCAGCGAAATTCCTGCCAATCATCACTTTACACGGCTTCGCTGGCACGACTACTGTATGAATGGGGTGATGTTTCTTACCCACAGAGTTTAGCCAGGTCCGCCTGACTCACCACGTTACCCTTACTTTCCCCCACGGGGCCATCTCTGCCATTGCCCATCACTGCTTCAACCCACCTTATAGCACCTTATCAGTGAGATTCTTATACACATGACTTGCAACCCAGGCCAAACCTTTTTAGTTCTGGCCTGTGCAGATTAGGAGACTCAAGATGGCTCATCAAAAATCAGTTTTTGTGCTTGTGGTAATGACGCTAATTGGCATTACCGTTGGCGTTTTTCAGTTAATGAATACGGGTCGGGCGGAAGGGAAAGCGCCGGCATCCTTACCCATTCCGGTTTCCCCTGCCTCTAAAGACCTTGTTATTTGCATGGTACTGGAACCCACCACTCTCTATGTCTATGGGAATAATGTGGAATTAGCTACCACCGCCGTGTTGCATGGTATCTACGAAAACGACTACACCAACCTCAACTACAGTTACCAGCCACAAGGCATTGAAAAAATCCCCTCCCTTGCCGATGGAGATGTGGTTCTGCAAACCGTTACCGTGAATCCCGGCGACCCAATTGTGGACATTCAGAATAATCCCACAACGTGGATGAGTGGGGTGACTGTAAAGAATGCGGCTGGCGAAGAAGTGCTCTTCGATGGAAATCCCGTCCAGATGCACCAACTGGCGGTGGAAACGACTTTCAAACCCCGTGTTTGGTCAGATGGCACCCCGGTAACAGCCAACGACTCCGTTTATTCCTTCCAGTTAGCGAGTGACCCTGACACGCCTCGCAGCAAATACGCTACAGATCGGACAGCCAGTTATGTGGCAATAGATACTCTGACTGTGGAATGGAAGGGGTTGCCAGGATTCATGGATGCAGAGTATCAGATTCGCTTTTGGCAGCCGCTTCCCGAACATCTGTGGGGTTCCTATACCGCAGCGGACCTGCTAACGGCAGAAGTGAGCAGCCGAATGCCGGCAGGCGACGGTCCTTTTATGATTACTGAATGGATTACCAACGACCACATCACCCTCGTCAAAAACCCCCACTATTATCGCAGCAGCCAGGGGTTGCCTTTCATGGACAGCGTGACTTTTCGCTTTGTTCCCGATTCCAATATGTTGCTTGCCGACCTGTTAGCCGGAACCTGCCACATCGGCACGCAGGACGGGCTAGATTTGGATGATGTTCCTCTCCTGCAAGAGTATGGAGATGCGAATCTGCTCGATGCTTATTTTAGCGAAAGCACTACTTGGGAACATATAGATTTTGGCATTCTGCCAGCCGATGAGCGCCCCCTTTGGTTCCAGGATGTGCGTGTGCGCCAGGCCATGACCCTCTGCACCGATCGTCAGGCTATCGTAGATAACGTTTACTATGGAGTCAACAGAATCCTGCACAGCTACATTCCCAGCAACCATCCCCTGTACAACCCAGACAGCACGGAATGGGGCTATGACCCTGATCAGGCAAATGTCCTTTTGGATGAAGCCGGTTTTGTGGATACCGATCAAGATGGCATCCGCAATCACCCACAAACGGGCGAAAACTTTTCCATTACGCTCATTACCACTTCTGGCAACTCCCTAAGGGAACAGATAACCGAAATTTTCAAGGAGAACCAAGCCCTGTGCGGCATCGAAGTGGAATTAGAGTATCTAGATCCCAGCGAACTCTTTGCTGATGGCCCTGATGGACCTGTCTTTGGGCGTAAATTTGATTTAGCCGAGTTTGCCTGGATAATCGGCACAATTCTCCCTTGCGACTTATATCTCACCAGTCAAATCCCAGGCGAGCCGCCAATCTACCCAGCCGGGTGGGGTGGTGACAACGATACGGGTTGGAGCAATGAGGCGTATGACGCCGCTTGCCAGGCGGCGCAAGAGGCTTTGCCGGGGACACCCGAATATATCCAGGGTCACCAGGAGGCTCTCCTTATCTTCTCTCAGGAACTGCCGGTGATTCCTTTGCATATGCGGGTAAAAGTTGCGGCTGTCCGTCCAGAGGTGCGTGGGTTTGATCTAAACAGCACCCAACAGTCGGAGCTGTACAACCTTTACCAGCTTGACTTTTGGGCAGGACAAAACTTCAACTTTTTGCCGGCGCTCCATAAATAGCCTTTATTCGCTAAAAAATGAGCAAATGGCGGGTTATTACTACCTTATCAGTGAAATTCTTGTACACATGACTTGCAATCCAGGCCAAACCTTTTTGGTTCTGGCTTGCCTAGATTAGGAGTATATCATGAGACGCTCTTCCGTTCTTTTTGGAGGATTGGCCAGCGCCCTGGCTGGCCTCTTATTGGTGTTGTCCGTTTTAGCCTGGCCCGCCGCCGCTGCTGACCGTCCGGCGCTGCTGGCTGAAATGGATGTCGCCGACGCTGGGTCGGGCGACGCTGCGCCAGGCGGCGCGCCGCTGCACATAGAAGTCAATTACGGTCACGACTGGGCTTATGTGCAGACAGACCCGCTGGCTACCGTAGTGATTACGGTTACAGATAGCGGCGGCATCCGCGCCACCGTCACCGGCGAAGCAGACGGCGACGGCAACTTCAACTCCTGGGAATGGCCCTGGGACCCCGAACCTATTAACATTGTGCCCGGAGATACAGTGCTGGCTGAATCATTGGGCGTTGTAGCCGCTGTTGATCCCGTCGGCGAGATCACGGGCGAACTGGACGTGGACGCAGACACGATTGAGGGCACCATTGAAGCGCCCTGGTTTGCCCCCGACGACCTGATGGTCTTCTGCCAAATCTGGCAGGAAGGAGGCCCCAGCATTGACGTGCCAGACGTGCCTGCTGCCGGCGGCAGCTATGCCTGCGACTTCTCTGGCATGTGGGACATTCAGCCCGGCCAGGATGTGGCCGTGCGCTATGAAGAGCCAGACGGGGACCATGTGATTAACGTCTTCCAGCAGGTGCTGCCCCAGGTATCGGCCAACTACGCCCACGAATGGGTGGAGGGCCAATATGAACCTGGTCACACCGTCTGGATCACCGTCACGGACAGTGATGGCGTGACGGTGAAAGCGACGGCAACCGTGCAGAGCATGGAAATCCCCTGGTGGGGTGGGCAAACCGGTTTTTCCACGAATCTGGATGAACCCTGGCAGCCGCAGCACCCGGATATAGCCGCCGGCGATTGGGTTTACGTGCACGTAGACGATGGCTGGGATAACGCGCTGCATTTGGGCACAATTGGCGGCGATCTCGACGTGGCAAATGACAGCATAGGCGGCGCGATTCTGGCCCCCTGGCTGCCGGACACGTTGGACGTCGAATGCCACCCCTGGGGCGCGCCTGGTGGAGCGCCCAACAAACAATCTACCGCCGCCCCCGACGGGTCTGAGCCTTACTTCTGCCAGTGGGACCCGGTCTCTGAATGGGACTTGCTGCCTGGGCAAGATCTGGGAGTTAGCTACCGCGAACCCGATGGCGACCAGGTGTTTAACGCCTTCCGCGACCCGGCGGCGGACATGCGCGTGGAAAAGTGGGTGGAAGGCAACAATCAAGTAGCGCCCAATGGCTTAGTCGTTTTTACCCTGTACTATCGCAACGATGGCGACGCTGCCGCGGCGACGGTCTGGTTGACAGACACCTTACCCGCCAACACCACGTTTGTGGCTGACAGCAGCGGCGTTGTTCCGGTGATTGACGGCGATCAGGTGGTCTGGGCGTTTGGTCCCGTGGCGGCGCAAGCGGATGGTCGCTTCCAGGTGGTGCTGCTGAATATGAATGCGGCGGGCGAGACGCTGTTGAACCAGGCGGACATTGCCGCGCCTTATGATTTCAATGATGGCAACAACCATGCCGAAGCGCAGGTGTTTGTGGTCGCGGAGATGCCGGACCTGTACATTGGCAAGTACATCAATCCGGGCAACCCCGCCCCTGGACAGACTTTCACCTACCAATTGTGGTATGGCAACAATGGGGCTGTGCCCAGCGAAATGGCGACGATTGTAGATACGCTGCCGCCAGACACGTCCATTGTGTCCTGGTATTCGGCCAATGGATATGGATTGTGGGAAGAAAACAGCACGGCGGATCAGTTTATTCTGGAAGCGCCGTCTGTGCCTGGCTATTGGGGCGACCAGATTATCCTGCGGCTGGCGCTGGATGAGGGCGTGCCGCCGGGCACGCAGTTGGTGAATACAGTGGAAATCGTGACCGCGGTGGACGCCAACCCTGATGATAACTTGTTTGTGCATGAGAATGGTTACGTTGGCGAGCCGTATGGGAATGGGGCGCTGTCGCAGGACTTCGGTTGGGGACAATTGGTGGCCGGCGGCGAGATGGGTTTCAACTTGCACGTGCGGAACGACGGGAATATACCGGCGCTCTTCACCCTCGTGGATACCCTACCCGCCCATACCAGCTACATTGACGCCTGGGCTTCGATTGGCCCTGATTACGTGCCCTTCCCGCCGGACAGCATCAGCGATGGCATTCTCACCTGGAACCTGGGAACCCTGGAGTCTGTCGAGGAATTGCACATTAATCTGCGGCTGGCAATTGACGCGGACGCTGCCGTGGGCGCGGCGCTGACCAACTGCGCCGATTTGTCCATTGATGAACCGGACAGCTTCCCTTACGACAACAGCGCCTGTGCCACTGAGTACATCCAGCCGGCTGGCCCTAACTTGCGCCTGACCAAAGCGTATTGGTGGGATTGGGAAGGCCAGATGGTCTTTGCTGTCCGGCTGGAAAACCTGGGCACGACGCGGCTGGACGACCTGTGGGTCACTGACGACTATCCGGTTGATACCAGTTGGAATGGCGACTGGT
Source organism: uncultured Ardenticatenaceae bacterium (assembly GCA_964507675.1). Taxonomy (GTDB): domain Bacteria; phylum Chloroflexota; class Anaerolineae; order Promineifilales; family Promineifilaceae; genus JAGVTM01. The sequence goes on from CAZDSN010000090.1 coordinate 8,491, forward strand.
GGGTGGAGTATGGCCCGTGGATTACGGTCACGCATGACGTGGGCGAGCACCAGCTTCTGTTCTGGGTGGAACGTCTCTATCCGGGTGAAGGCGCGCGCATCAACTATCGCCTTGACGTGGATGGCGACCTGATTGGCGTGCCTGGCCTGAGTTTCACGAACCTGGCAGAGGTTCCTGTGGCGGGCGATGTCAATCCCGATGACAACGTCGCTGCGGTAACGGCGACGACAGGGCCAGACCTGTACGTGGAGAAGTGGCTGTCTGGCGGCGAGCCGCGGCCGGGCGAGATAATTACCTTTACCATTCGCTTCGGCAACCAGAGCCTATGGCCCTGGGACAGCGGCCCGCAAACGTTTCTCACGGATACGCTGCCGGCAGAAATGACCTTCATCACCGCCACCGCACCCTGGGGCGTGAATGAGGTCTGGACGCCCACCATCCTGCCTGGCAATGTGTTGGAGTGGGAGTGGGGCACGATGTGGGGCGGTGGGTGGTGGCAGTTTGATGTGGTGGTGCAGGTAGCGGACGACGCGCCGTGGGATGCCGTGTTGGTGAATCAGATAGAAGTGGCTTCCCCTGACCCGGATGATGTAGAAGTCAACTACGACAACAACACCGCCAGCGCCGCCGTCACCGTCACGGTCTACCACCTCTTCCTACCCATCATGGTTCGATAATCGTCAGGCTAAAGATTGGGTGATGCGCTTTCCACACCTGGCGCGTCGCCTCCTGATTGGAAAAAGGGCATCTCCCCTGTACAGGAGGGATGCCCTTTCTGTTTGCTTCGCCAGCCCCTCTGCGGGACGGGTGCGGCCAGCAATTCTCATTTTGGCTGTTTAGCCTGCGGCTGAATCGCTGCCAGGGGCGGGGTCATAGAGGGCGAGGGCGCGCAGCGCCCCGCGCCCTCGGCCCTCAGCCCCCTTCCCCCGAGGGGGAAGGGGGATGGGGGGATTCCCTTAAATTGGTTTCCACCAACGGCCCAAAGGGCAAGCCCGTTCAAATTGAGAATTGCTGGGGTGCGGCGCATGTCGTTGGAATCACGCCTGGCTGCCAGTATAATAAGCGCCAGATTCGTAGCCGTTTTGCCTGAATCGCCCATATTGTGAATTATCTATCCCGTTTGAAGGAGCATATGGCATGAAGACGTTTAGCGCCAGCACAAACATCCAGGCTACCCCCGAAACCATCTGGCAGATCATTACCGAACCTTTGCCCTCGACGATAGAGGCGATGGCACTGTTGATTTCACCGTGCGTGAAGAATTCAGCGGCCCGCTGCTACCCCTGTTCACTGGCTCGCTTCCAGACATGACCAGGCCTTTTCAGGACTTTGTGGCGGGGTTAAAGGCGCGCGCCGAAGCGGCATAAAAGGAGCGCCCTGCCACTATGATTCGATATGTTGCTTTTCTGCGGGCTATTAATGCCGGCGGGCGATTTGTGACCATGGATGCGCTG
>CAZDSN010000091.1:0-9916 GCA_964507675.1 uncultured Ardenticatenaceae bacterium
GGCAAAGCCATCGGGTCAACCCCTGATGCCCTCAAAATAGCGCGGCTGCTGTTCAGGTCTACAGTCAACCGTCCCTGGGCCGCCCCGGTGACGTAAATGGCGTCTGGCTCGCCCAGCAGGTGCGGGGACAGCGCCGCTGCGCCAGTCAGGCTGGCGGCTTCAGCCATGCTGGCTACCTGCTGGTCAAGACCCGGCTCCGACACCATTTCCAGCGTGCCGGGGGTCAATCCCTGCTCGGCCAGGTTTTCCAGCATTGCCAACTGGCGCGGTGAAATGGAAATAGGCGCGAATTTCTGGACGCGGAACAGCCCCAGGAACTCGCTGGCGGCGGCGCGCACAGACGGAATGGCGACTGCGCCGCCTAAAACAAGCACAACCAAAAGCGTGGCGAATGCATACTTACGTTTGAACATAGTGATTATCTCCTTGGTGATTATATCCCAAAAACGAGGACGGGCGCGCTGCGCACGTTGTTTGATAACTGCCAATGCCTGGAATGCCGGCATTGGCGCATCTCGCGCCGTCGGTTCCAAAACGGTCAGCGCTGCCAGCACGTCATCCAGCCTATCCACTTCCTCAAACTGATCATTCTCTCTCATCATCTACCTCCTGACGGGTATGGGATTGCTGCGCGTACTGCTGCTGGAAAGCTGCTGCTGCCCGCGCTAACAATGTCCCTACCGACCCAGGCGCTACTTCGCACACTTCTGCCAGTTCTGCATAACTCAAACCCATTTGTCGCAGCAGCAGCAGTTGCACTTGCCGCCGCGTTAAAGTTGCCAGCGCGCGGCGTACCCGCGCCGCCGTTTCTCGTTGCTCTACTGCCTGGGCCGGGTCCTCATCCCACACCGTACCCTGGCTGGGATCTGACCCCGGCACCAGCAGCCGGTTCCGCTGCCATTGTCGCTGCCGCCCCCGGATATGGTTGTAGCCCATATTGGTGGCCACGCGATAAAGCCAGGCGCCCACGTTATGTTCCCGCGTTCCTCGCGGCGGCTTCTGATACAATGTTAAAAACGCTTCCTGTGTCAGGTCTTCCGCTTCCACGCGGTTTCCCACCAAACGAAACAGCAGGCCATATACCCGGTCATAGTAGCGATAAAAAAGAGTGTCAAACGAAACACGGTCGCCTTGTTCCATGCGTTGTAAGAGCAAGGTGTCCGGCAAAAGCTGATCAGCAGCCTGCATGTTTGCTCCTTCATCTTCATCTGCCATGGCAAATTCACTCTCCTAAACACCACCCACACAAGAAATGTGACACCAACTCTGACTCGCCCGCTATCCTGCTCGTGGTTATAATTAAAATTCGACAAGCGTGCTGCGCACTGCTAATTTGAACGAAAATGTATGGTTGGTTGAAGCACAATCTGCAAGTAACCCGCCAATCCACCCAATCGCCTGCCTCTCGCCGCCCCACATGCGGGCAGCCGCATAAGTGGGCTGCCACGTTGGACTGCTGCGTAAGACTGTTCGCGGTTTCTGACCACTTTTCACTATTCCACTGTTCACCGATTCGCCGGGCATACCTGGCCAAAACTTGCGGAGAAATAGATGGCTAAACGTAAAAGTCGTGCACCCAGGCGTAAAAGGCAGACTGGTTTGCTATCCGCCACAGCTGGCGTCTTATTCATTGGCGCTGTTTTGTTTATCTTTACGGAATATGAGTCCTATACCTCTCTCTATGATGCCAATTACGTCGGCAGCGCTACCTGCGGCGAATGTCACACCATCACTTATGCCAATTGGGAAGAGTCGCCCCACGCCAAAATGACGCGTAAGCCGACGCCGGACTCCGTTGTTGGCGATTTTGACAACGGCAGTTGGACCCTGCCCGTCAGCGCCCAGGTATTGCCCACGGACAGCGAGCCTGCCATTCGCACCTACACCGAAAACGGGGACTACTACATGGCGCTACGTGACCCCGAAACCCAGGAGTTTGTTCCTTTCAAAATTGCATACGTCATCGGCTATCAATACCGCCAAACCTACCTGACCCTGGAAGAAGGCGGCGTGCTGCGCCGCCTGCCGCTGGAATGGTCTACCCAAATGCAGGACTTCTTCCCTTATTGGAATACTCAGGAAGGCAGTACGCCCTCCGTGGCCGACCTGTGGGCACAGATGACCGTACTCAACTCTGCCTGGAACCTGTTTTGTGCCCGCTGCCACACCACCAATCTAAACATCGTCAACAAAAACGCCAATCACACCTTTGCCGAAACCTACTGGGTGGACAACGGTATTGCCTGTGAAGCGTGCCATGGGCCAGGCAGCCACCATGCCAACTACTTCAAAGGCAATTACGTCAACCGTGTGGTGGCTTTCCTCAACAGCACCATTCGCCAGGAGCCGGTGGCCTACATTGTAGACCCGCGCAAAGTTGACCAGGGGGAATCGTTGAGCGTCTGCGCCCGCTGCCACGGGCCAGATATTGCCATGTCTCTCACTGACCTGTATCGCATTTACGAACCTGGCTACAGTCGCGAGGGGCGCATTAACGACCTCTCCCCTTACTTCACGTCGCAGCCCCTGACGCCAGGTCGCACTGCCCCTACCGTTGAAGTGTGGGAAGATGGCCGGCCCAAAGGCGTTGGCATGGTTTTCCGTTCCTTTATTGAGTCAGTTTGCTATGCCGAAGCGGAAGTGCGCTGCTATGATTGCCACGACCCACATGATAACAAGCGCCCGCGCGTGCCCGAAATCCTGGAGCCATCCAGCGTCAGCAATCGCTACTGCCTCAATTGCCATAGTGAACTGGTGGGCCAGATTGCCGAACACACCCAACACACACCTGGCGAGTCTGGCTCTTTCTGTTATGACTGCCACATGCCCAAAGACATCACCAACCTGGCAACGGGCGTTCTCCGCTTTACTCGCAGCCACACCATGAGCCACATCCCCAATCCACAGAATACGATCCTCTACGGGCCTGATGGCGCGCCCAACGCCTGTAATGAATGCCATACGGATCAGACGCCTGCCTGGGCGCAGGAATGGATGGATGAGTGGTGGGGGGAGGCTGCTGCCGAAGGTTAACGCGGCAGGGTGGTGCAGTAGGGCACAACCATTGTTTGCCACCAGTCAGCTTCTGGCAGCCGCCACAAATGTGTTTCACCAGGCAGATCGCGGGCTCCAATCCCGGGCGCGATCAGGTGCACAGCGGGCTGCGCTGCGAGCCACTGCGCCCACTCGCTTTCGCGCCGCACGCCGTCGCCTATGACGACCAGATCTGTCAGGTTGGCGGCGAGCAGGTCCAACAGGTAATCCACGTGCCAGTAAAGTCGTTTGGCGCGCTGCGGCGGCTGCGCCAGCCACGCCAGACCCACAGCGGCGAAAGCCTGCGCCAGTTCCGCGCGGATGGGGTGAGGCGGGCCACCTTCGCTGCGGCTGGCGTGGCGCATTAACCGCCGCGGCAGCGTCATCGCCCCTCGCTGTCCCAACGCTGAGCCAATGTAAATGTAGCTGCCTGCCGGCAGATCGAAAACCTTCCCCTGCTGAAATTTGCCAAAAGCGACTTGAGATGGCTGCGCCAGTTCAATGTGCAGCAAATAAGTTCCCGCCGGACGGAATTTCTCCCCGTCTGCTTCTGCTGGAAACAACCATATTCCCATGCCTGAATGACCGTGACGGCTGTACCACTTTGTCACTTCACCGCCAGGAAAGGGAAAGAACCAGCCAGGCTTTGTGCCCTTCGCGCCCTTCGCGGTAATGAATTCTTCGTTATCGCTGATCCAGATATTGCAGCGCCGCCTGTACCCGCGCATCCATTTGCTGCACTTCACGGGGGATATTTTGCAGCGCCGCCTGCGCCTCCACAATGCTGAAGCCCAGGCTGGTTAACACGGCAATCACGTCCGCATCCACGTCGCTGACAAAGGGCAAGGTGGCCGCTTCTGCCGTCAGGTCCAGTTTGTCGCGCAGTTGGAACAGCAGCCGCTCAGCCGTCTTTTTGCCAATGCCGGGCACGCGCTGCAGCACGGCTGGTTCTTCGCGCAGAATGGCGCTTTTCAGCAGTTCAGGACTGAGCGTGGATAGGATAGAGAGGGCAACTTTGGGGCCAATCCCGCTGATGCTCAGCAGGATCTCAAATAAGGCCAGATCCTCTTCGTCTTCAAAGCCGTACAGCGTCAGCGCATCTTCGCGCACCAGCAGGTGGGTGTGCAGGCTCAGGGAGCGCCCCAGACCGCCTACATTTTCCAACACGGTGCGCGGCACAAAGAGGCGCAGACTGACGCCGCCCACGCGCACAACGAGATGATCTTTGCCAATTTTCTGGATTGTCCCGCTAATGCCGGCAATCATAAGGCGTTGTACCGATAGTAATGGTAATGGGTGATAGCTACAGCCAGGCCGTCGGCGGCGTCATCCGGTTGGGGCGTCTCGTCCAGGTGTAGCAAATGACACACCATCATCTGTATTTGGGATTTTTCGGCATTGCCGTAACCTACGATGGTTTCTTTAATTTTGGGTGGGGAGTATTCAGCGATAGAAATGCCGGCATTCTCCAACGCCAACAACAACACCCCACGCGCCTGCCCTACTGTAATCGCCGTTGTCACATTCCGCCCAAAAAACACCTGCTCCACGGCTGCCGTCTCAGGTTTATAGGTAGCCAGCAGTGCATTAACAGCCTCGTAAATCTGCTGCAAGCGGCGGGCGTCACGCTCCCCGGCGCTCGTCCGAATAACGCCATACGTCACAGCCGCCAGTTCTCCCGCCACCACATCAACGATGCCATAACCCGTAATAGCGGTGCCTGGGTCCAGACCAAGAATGCGCATATTATCTTCTGAAGCAGCCGGAAGTTGGCCCGTCCTCCCCCCAATCAGCGGCAGGCGCAACCAACCTGACCTGTCTCAAGCCGCTTCCATAGCAGCCATGGCTTCATCCGTAATGTCTAGCGTGGAGTAAACGTTTTGCACATCGTCTACGTCTTCCAGCCTTTCGATCAGATTCATCACCTGCAGCGCTGCGCCCTGGGGCAGTTCCATCGGGTTGGTTGGGTCAAAAATCATGTTGGCTTCACTGATACTGTACCCTATTCCCTCCAACACCCGCTGCACAGCCTGGAACACGTCCAGTTCGCAGTAAATTTCGGATACCTCATCGCCAAACTGCACATCCTCAGCGCCGGCGTCTGCCGCCACCAGGAACAACTCGTCCTGATCGGTCACGTCCTCCACGGCAATATATCCCTTGCGCGCAAACTGCCAGGCCACCGAACCCGCTTCAGCCATGCTACCGCCATATTTGTTTAACACGTGGCGCACGTCAGCCACTGCCCGATTGCGGTTGTCCGTCACCACCTCAATCAGCAGGCCCACGCCGTGCGGCCCGTACCCTTCATAAATGGTTTCAACTAATTCGCCCCCTTCCAACTCGCCGGTGCCGCGCTTAACAGCCCGCTCAATGTTTTCCTTGGGCATACTGTTGGCTTTGGCTTTGTCTATCGCCAGCCGCAGCCGCGGGTTGGTGCTTTCATCGCCGCCGCTCTCGCGCGCGGCAATCGTAATTTCTTTGGCTAAACGAGTAAAAAGTTTACCCCGTTTGGCATCTACTGCGGCCTTTTTATGTTTAATGGTAGACCATTTTGAATGTCCAGACATAGACGTACTCCTTGCGTCTTTGCAAAGTTTTGCTGTTACGCTTCCCCGCCACACTCATGCAATAAGTGACATTTGGACTGTGCCTTTCTCTGACCCAACTGAGGCGAATTCTCAATTCTATCAACCAGGACGCGCCCAAGACGCCTTATCGTTAACAACAAGATTATATCACAGATTAAGCGCCGCCTGGAAACATTGTCGCCAGTAATTCCGGCGCATAATCAGCCGCCATCTGGCTGCTGATGCTGCCGCTGTGGCAAATTTCCGTATACAGCCGTCCGCTGGGGCGGATACGGCGCGCCTGGGTTTGTGTATCCATTTCATACAGCCCAAACCGCTGCGTCCAACCCCGATCCCACTCAAAATTGTCCACCAGGCTCCAATGATAGTAACCCATCACCGGAAAGTTAAAAGAAATTGCTCGCCATATCTCCCGCAAATGTCTCAGCAAGAATGAAGGGCGCAAATCATCGTCGGCGTCGGGCAGACCATTCTCCGTAATGTAAATAGGCTTCTTAAAGCGCAGGGCGGCATTGATTACCTGAAACAAACCCGCCGGATACACTTCGCCATAATCTCCATCGCTGACCTGCGCCTCTGGTCCCCAATCTTTGTAGTAGAAACCGCCAATAGGGGGAAACTTGAGATAGAAGCGAGTATAGTAGTTGATACCCACGAAATCAAAGCTGTTAGCCAGATGTTTCACGACGCCGCGCCCCGCCGGCCAGCGTAAATTCCCGGAAGCCATGCAATCCATCCATAAATCATTAAACAGCCAATGCACCCGCCCGGCCCACCATTTTGAGAGCGGATTGCGCTGGCGGGCTGCAAATATGGGTATGTTGTTGGCAACGCCCACCACTGCCTGCGGATAGGCTTCCTTGATGGTGTGGTAGGCGGCAGCGTGGCAGCTTAACATATGGCGCAGCGCCCGCATAGCCGTACCCCACCCCGCTTGCTTTGGCGCTGGGAATATCCTGTCCAGATAGCGGGAAAAGAGGTAGACCATCGGTTCGTTGATCGTAACCCATTTGGATGTCAGGTCCCCCAGGCTGGCTACCACTTTGGCCGTATACCGCTGAAAATAGTCGGTGATGATCTCAGAGCTAAAATCCCCCTTTTCTACCAGCCACAGCGGATTGGAAAAGTGATGCAGCGTCACCATCGGGTCAATCCCGCGCTGCCGCATCGCTTGCAGAATCTCACGATAGCGAGTCAGGGCCGCTTCGTCGAAAACGCTGGGTTCCGGCTCAATGCGACTCCACTCCAACGACATCCGGTGCGCATTAGTGCCCATTTCCGCTGCCCGATCCAGGTCGGCTTCCGCATTTTCCCACCAGTTACATGCCAGACCCGACCGGTCGCCGGCCAGGATGCGCCCTTCTTGCTGCTCCCACTGCCACCAATCGCTGTTGGTATTGTTGCCTTCTACCTGCATAGCCGCCGTGGCTGTACCCCACAAAAAATCCTTCGGAAAATACATGGTTGCCTGGGCCATTGGGTTCTCCTGTGCAAATCGCCTCACGCAGAGGCGCAGAAAGTAGTTACGAGAAATGCCTATCCAAGACTTTTCTTGCTAATTGTACCATTCTGGAGAAGGTTTGCCGCCACAACTTTAGAATACGTCACCCATACGCTCCCCGATGTGACTATAGTCCTGATTTTACATAATGATTGTTGACATAGATATGGGCATGTGATACCCTTTGTCACCTGGATGTAGTTGGCAAAGCGCACACCTGCTGTCCCTGCAAACCGGACGGGACGGGGAGTGATGGAACTGGACGGGATGACCTTTTCCCTGAAGTCCTGTGTGCCTCTCGCCCAAATTGCTGACAAAACGCCACAACACTCTTATACTTATGTTGCATATGAAGAAACGTGAGCAAACGTTTGTGTGGAGGTCTCTGTGAGAAACTTAGTTCCACCAAGTGAATATTACTATCCTAACAAAATGGGACGCATTCTGTTGATTGCCATGGAAGAGGTGATGGGGCGCAACGGATTGAATGCGTTGCTTAACCTGACGGACCTGCGCGAGTATATTCACGAACTTCCCCCCGATAACCTGTCCCGCGAATTCAACTTTTCCGCCATCACCAATCTCAACAAGGGCCTGGAAGATATTTATGGACCACGCGGTGGGCGGGGGTTGGCCTTGCGAGGGGGACGGGCCTTGTTCGCCCGCGGTTTGAAAACCTTTGGCGCATTGGCCGGGGTTGGCGACCTGGCGTTCAAGGTGCTGCCGCTGCCCACCAAGCTTAAAATTGGCGTGCCGGCAGTTGCCCGTATTTTCACCCAATTCAGCGACCAGACGTCGCGGGTAGAGGAGTACGAAGATCACTTCCTGTATTACATTGAGCGCTGTTCAATGTGCTGGGGGCAGCAATGTGATCGTCCAGTAGGCTTTATTGCCGTGGGCATTTTGCAGGAATCACTGCGCTGGTTGAGCGGCGGTCTGGAATTTCGAGTTGAAGAACTGGAATGTATAGGCCAGGGTGCGACAGCCGGTGTATTCCGTATTGACAAGGAGCCAATAGAATAAACACACCCTGTTGGGCAGGCGCTTTGGGGGCAGCCTGTGTCTATCGGTGCGACCCGCATCTGTTGGTGCAGCCCGCGCCCATCGGGCAGCCCTGTCTAACACGCTGCCAATATCTGCCGCTCGTCTCAAATGTGGCAGGTTTGACGGACACAAAGCATCTCTGCTCCGGCGCTGCCGGCATACCTTCCTGACCCTCTGATTGCTGCTAAACGACGCAGTTCAACACTCTAGCCAATTTGAGGAAATATCCGTGGCCACTCCCAAAAGATGCATTCTGATCGTTGAAGACAATGTAGACCTGGCAGAAATGATGAGCGCCTACTTCCGCGTGCAAGAGTACGAAGTGATTCTAGCCACCTGGGGCGAGGACGCAGTGCGGCTGGCCACGGAAAAATTGCCGGCCCTAATTTTGCTAGACATCCGTTTGCCAGACTTTGATGGGTACGAGGTTTGCCGGCAGTTACGCCAATCACACCGCACCCGCACCATCCCCGTCATCTTCCTTACCGAAAAGCGGGAGCGCGAAGATAAACTGGCCGGCCTGGAACTGGGCGCAGTGGATTACATTACCAAACCCTTTGACATCAAGGAACTCGATCTGCGCATGCGCAACGCCCTGCGCCGCGCACAGAGCATCACCCACGACAATCCCGTCACCGGCCTGTCCGAAGGCGTCCTGGTGGAAGAAAAACTGACGCAAATGCTGCACCAGGCCGAGTGGGGTCTGGTACTGGCTGGACTAAACGGTATTGACAGATTCCGGGATCGCTATGGTTTCGTGGCCGCCGACGACGTGATACGGGCGGTCAGTGTCATGTTAAAGCACGCCATAGAAGAAACAGGCGCCAGCGGGGACTTCCTGGGACACGTGGACGCAGCCACTTTCCTCGTCATTAGTACAGCCCAACGCGCCCCCAAACTGGCTGACAGTTGTCTGCTTCGCCTGACCACTGCCATCCCGTACTTCTACCCCGCCGCCACCGACCGCAGCGCCCTTGACCAGAGCGGCAGCCAGCTTGCGCCCAACGTTCGCTGCCTGACCGCGCGGGACGGCCATTTCAGCAGCTTGACTGACCTGCAGGCCGCTCTGGCGCATTAATGTCCCGCTTCGCTTATCCTGTAGGTCAATTCCGCGAATTGACCACTTAACCTTTCGCACCATCTCCGCGCCTCTGCGTGAGCCTGTTTTTTGCGGAGGCGTTGCCGCAACCGCTCCCTTCCATGCCAAATATAATTGTCGTCATTCCTACCTATAACGAAGCGAACAATCTCCCCCTGATGGTCGCCGAATTATGGGCTTTAAACATCCCTGACCTGGCTATTCTGGTTGTGGATGACAACTCGCCAGATGGCACCGGCCAGATAGCCGAAGAGCTTACCCAACCGCGCCCCGGTCACCTGCACGTGCTGCACCGGCCTAAAAAAGAAGGGCTGGGACGCGCTTACATTGCCGGCTTCCAATGGGCTTTAGCGCACGGCGTGGACATCATCATCCAGATGGATTGTGACTTCTCCCATTCGCCACAGCACATCCCTGAAATGTTGGAGCAAATCCAGAATGCCGATGTAGTTGTTGGTTCGCGCTACGTCCGCGGCGGCAAGATTGATGAACGATGGGAGACAGGACGTTACTTACTAAGCTGGTGGGCCAACGCTATCTACACCCGCCTGTTGCTTAACCTGAAGGTGCATGACGCCACCGCCGGCTTCAAATGTTGGCGGGCGCAGGCGCTGCGCGGCATTAACCTGGACGAAATCAGTTCTCAAG
>CAZDSN010000092.1:0-9872 GCA_964507675.1 uncultured Ardenticatenaceae bacterium
AGAATAACTTCCCGTTTTTCACAGAACCCGGTCACTTGTCAGCCCATCCACAAATACTGCTCCAGGCGCGCAAGAACGGGAACTAATTTGTGGATGGGCCCTAAGCGCACCGGCTCCATCGTGCCGGCATAACCACGCCTCCCCTATCCAAACAGGCTGCCACATTCCCTGCTACCGCTTGACAAATACAACATCTTAGATTATTATCTGCCTATTAGACCATTATCTAATTCACATTGCCGTCTACAATTCTCATTTACCCACCGCAAGAGAGGACACGACCATGGAAACCACATCTGTTGAACTCCACCGCTCTATCGCTGCCCCTGTTAAACTTGTCTATCGCGCTTTCACCAGCGCCAACGCCTGGCAGGAATGGCTCTGCACCGTCGCCGAAGCCGCGCCTAATCCGCAGGGGCGACTCTATTTATACTGGCAGACGGACAACTACTACGCCTGCGGTCATTATCTCAATCTCTCCCCCCATGAAAGCGTCTCCTTTACCTGGCAAGGCATGGGCGATGCCGTTGTAACGCACGTAGACGTCGCTCTGGCTGCCAGCGGCGACAACACAGAAGTTACCCTGACCCACAGCGGCATTCCTGCCGGCGAACAGCTTTACCAGGAAATCCGCAAGGGCTGGGAAACAGGCCTGGAAAACTTGCAGTCAGTGTTGGAAACAGGCATTGACCTGCGCATAGCCCGCGTCCCCTTCATGGGCATTATCCCTTCGGGACAAAATACGCCTGAGCTGGCCGCAAGCCTGGGCATTCCTGTAACATATGGGATTCAGATCAGCGGTACCGTTGCCGGCACAGGCGCCGCCGCCGCCGGACTGCAAAAAGACGACGTGCTGGTAGAACTGGCCGGCCAGCAGCTGGAAACCTTCACCTCGTTGGCCCCTGTGCTGCGCACCCAGAAAGCAGGCGACGGCGTCCCCCTGATCTTTTACCGCGGCCCACAAAAACACGCCGTCACCCTGACGCTATCAGCCCGTCCTCAACCAGAAGTGCCAGACACTGCTGCCGCGCTGGCTGCCCGGCTGACCGAAATGTACGCAGAATTGGATCAAGAACTGGAAGCCGCGCTACAAGGCGTAACCGAAGCGCAGGCCGCTCACCGGCCGGCTGCCGGGGAATGGAACGCCAAAGAAATACTGGCCCACCTGATCAATGGCGAGCGGGACAGCCAAAACTTCATCGCCACGGAGATAACGGATCTGGCCCGCCCCAGTTTTAGCAATAACGAAACCGCGCGCGTCCAGGCTACCGTGGCCATCTATCCAACTGTGGCAGATCTATTGACCGCCTTGAAAATGGCCGAGGCCGAAACGGTGGCGCTGGTAGCCGCCTTGCCCGCTGAGTTTGTGGCCCGTAAGAGCGCTTACTTGCGTATAGGCCAGGGCATGTTGTTTGCTCCTTTCCATAACCGCGCCCACCTGGAACAAATTCAGGCTGCCTTACTGACCGTCTCAGAATAACTTCCCGTTTTTCACAGAACCAGGTCACTTGTCAGCCCATCCACAAATGCTGCCCAGGCCCACCAGAACGGGAACTCATTTGTGGATGGGCCCAGCCGCCACGGCCCTGGCTGAGCCAGAACTGGCAACAGCTTAAACACCTCTCCCCCGCATCGTTTCCCTTCTGAAGAAGCTCTGCACATGACTGCAGGGCTTCTTCGTTTATGCAGCAATTCTCATTTTGGCTGTTTAGCCTGTGGCTGAATCGCTGCCAGGGGCGGGTTCATAGAGGGCGAGGGGCGCTACGCGCCCCTCGCCCTCGGCCAAAAGCCCCCTTTCCCCTCAAGGAGGAAGGGGGGGATGGGGGCTTCCCTTACCTTGGTTTCCACCAACGGCCCAAGGGGCAAACCCGTTCAAATTGAGAATTGCTGTCGTTTATGGTCACGATCCCCATTTCACGGTAAACTGAGACAGTATGACGAAACTTATCTGGGATATTGGCACTGCTTACGACTTTTTCATCAGCCTCTATGTCCTCTACCATCCTGAGGATTATGGGCTGCGCCGCGCCTGGGCCGCTGGGGTGCGTTCGCGCCTGCCCACCGCCGAAAGGGATGCCCTGGGCGATCTATTAGACATCATGTTCGCCCCCCTCTCCTGGATTTATGAACTACCCACCCCCAAAGACAGCGCCACCTTGCTATCGCATCTGGCTCAACTGCCGGCCGCCGATCGCCTGCCACGCCTGGCGCTGGGGCCTCACATGCCGCCGTCGGTCCAAGATTTGCTGCTTGGCGTAGCCGCCCGTGGCATCTGGACAGAGGATGAGCACCAACAACTGCATGGTTTCCTCCAGCAGCACGAAAACAGCGCCCCCAAGAAAAAAATGCTCACCCGTATGCTGGATCTCTGGTCGCAGCCAGAGCGGGTAGGCGAACAGATTTTACACGGCCTGAAAGCGTATCACACCGTCTTCTTTGGCGAAGAGGAAATGCGCATTAAGAGCGTGCTGCAAAAAGCGGCAGCGCGCGCCCAGGAAATGGCGCAGCGGCTGCCTCTGTCTGACCTTTTAGATGAACTGGCCCAGGGCGTCAGTTTCCGCCACGCCCCCGAAACCGCTAACCTGGTTTTTATTCCTTCCTTCTGGGTGACTCCCCTGGTCGCCCTCGTCCCCTATTCTGAAAGCCAGATGCTCTATTTGTTTGGCGCGCGTCCGGCCAACATATCCCTTATCCCCGGTGAAGTCGTGCCAGATATGTTGTACAACGCGCTGAAAGCGCTGGCCGATCCCACCCGCCTGCGCATTTTGCGCTACCTGACAGCCGATCCCATGACCCCGGCCGATCTGGCGCGGCGGCTGCGGCTGCGCCCTCCCACCGTAACCCACCATTTACAGGCGCTGCGCATCGCCGGCCTGATCCGGCTAACCATTGATGCCAATGGCCGCCTCTACACCCCGCGCATGGAAGCCATTGCCGGCGTCTATCAGGCGCTGGAAGCGTTTCTGGAAAGCAATGAGGAGTGACCGTACCGGCCTCCCTTATTTTGTGGCCTGAACCGTTATCCGTATAGAAAACGCATCGGGCCTGCGCCGAAACTTTTAACGCAACCCGCTTTGCAAAAACCGGCTTCTGCTTATAATTGTCTGGTAGCGTAGTATCACCCCTCAGGTAGCCACTCATGCCCGTTTCCATGGTGAATCTGGCTACCTTCAGTTCGTCCACTACGCCCATATGCAACAGTGCCAAAGATTTGTGGACGCAAGCTGCAACTGACAGGCTGCCACCAGGGAGGCAACAGGTTGTCTCAACCGCATAGGACCGGCGACAGGCGACACCAGACCAGCAGCAGAGAGGTCTATGAATCTGTACACCTGAATGACCTCTAGAAACCCCCAAAGGTAAAGAAGGCAGATGCAACCGCCTGACAAACAACAAACGATTCTGATCATTGACGATGATGAGTTAGTCTCACGCACGCTGCAGCGGGTGTTAAAAGGGTATGGCTTTCACCCTATGACCGCCCGCAGCGGCGCCGAAGGTTTGCAGTTGGCCCGCCGCCACCGGCCGGATTTGTTCATTCTGGACATTCTGATGCCAGGCATGGATGGGTACCAGGTATGCCGGCAAATTCGCAATGATCCCCTGCTGCAAAACATACCCGTGCTTTTCCTCACCACCAAAGGCAAAGATGAGGACAAAGTAGAAGGCTTCCGCGCTGGTGCAGACGATTACCTGCCCAAGCCGTTCAATATCGAAGAACTGCAACTGCGCCTGCACGCTATTTTGCGTCGCACCCAGCCCACACCGGCCACCGCCCCCCCCATCGCCAGCCAGCTTGTCGTGGGCAATGTGTCCCTGGATTGTCACAACTTTATCGTGACCACCCCTCACGGCAGCGCCCAACTGACCAATGTGCAGTTCGACCTGCTCTATCATTTAATGAACAACGCTGGTCGCATTTTCACCAGCCAACAACTGCTGCAAGATGTGTGGGATTATCCACGCGACACGGGCAGCCCCGAACTCGTGCGCGCCCACATCCGGAATTTACGTGAAAAGATCGAACCTCATTCCAGCGACCCTATCTACATCCTCACCATTCAGGGTCACGGCTACACATTCCAGGCAACATGACGCTAGTAGCCCGGCCGGGAGCGCTGCTTAATGCGCCCCATTACAACCAGACACGCATTCTGGTGGTTGAGGATGAGCCGGATATTGCCCAGGCGCTGCACGACTACCTGACAAACCAGACCAGCTACCAGGTGGTCATCGTTTACAATGGGCGCGCCGCCATGAACGCCCTGATCGAAGCCTGGCGCTCCCCGGCAGGCCCCTTTGATCTGGTGCTGCTGGACATGCGTATGCCCGACATCACCGGGGGGCAGGTGCTGCACTGGATTCGCCAGCACCCGGATCTCCAATACACGCGCGTTGTCATCCTGACGGCCACCACCAACACCGAAGAACGGGTTGATGCCCTCTCCGCTGGCGCCGACGACTATATCACCAAGCCGTATCATCATCAGGAACTGCTGGCCCGCGTCAACACGATCTTGCGCTCTCACCGGCTGGAAAAACAACTCCACTACCAGAGCCGGCAGTTAGCCTTGCTCAATGAAGTCAGCACAGTTTTGACTTCCATGCGAGACCCCAAGCGGGTGTTTGAAGCCGCCGTCGAAGGCGCCCGCCACATTTTGAACGTAGAACTGGCCGGCATTTTCATCTACCTGGAACGGCAGGGGAAGCTGTTCTGCCGGCAGCTAAGCGCCAGCGCTCTGCCTTTTCCCACGTACCCGCCCATTGCCGCCGATCAAGGCAGCATTGGCTTCGCGTTTGCCCACCAACAACTGCTGTGTCTGAACGCCCCCCAGACAGATGCCCGCTTCCAGTCATCGGATGCGCCGTCCGGCTGCGCAGTCAAAAACCTGTTAGCCGCTCCGCTGCAAGTACGCAGCCGCAGCGTCGGCGTCCTGGTCACCCTGAATAAGAGTAATGGCTCGTTCACTGACGTAGACACAGCCCTGTTTGCCGCCCTGGCCCATGCCGTCGGGCGGGCGGTGGAGAATGCCTGGCTCTTTCAAAGCGTGCGCCAACAGCAGCAAGCCTTACTCAAGGGGCGCGACCGGCTGCAAGCCGTCATTGATGGCATTCTCCATCCCATCTACACAGTAGATGAACAATGGCATATCACCGCAGCCAATAAGAGTACACTGGACGAGCACAACGCCACAGCAGCCGATCTGCTCGATCAGGTCTGTTACCAGGCATTGTTTAACCACCCCGCCCCCTGCGCTGGCTGTGCCGTGGCCCAAACCATACGCCATAAAACCACGTCTGGCTGGTCGGCGCGCTGGCTGGATACAGACGAACGCCCCCGCGAATGGGAAGTCAACGCCTATGTGATTCCTGGGCGCAAAACAGAATCCGCCCAGGCTGTTGTTGTCTGGCAAGATGTCACGGAAAAACGGCGGCTGCAATATTCACTGACCCAGGCAGGCAAACTGGCGGCTATTGGTCAATTAGTGGCCGGCGTTGCCCATGAAATGAATAACCCCCTCACCGTTATTTCTGCCAGCGCCGCCATGCTCAAAATGAGTATGCCGGCAGAAGACGAGCGCTTTGAATTAGTAGAGCTGATTGCCCAGGCCAGCGAACGGACCAGCCACGTTGTGCAAGACCTGCTGGACTTCGCTCGCCGCGAAGCATACGTATTCGCGCCCACCGACATCAATGAATCCTTATCCCAGGCCTTGAGCCTGGTCTCTTACCAGTTACAAACCGCCAACATTCGCGTCGCCAAACAGTTAGCCCCCGACCTGCCCCCGGCCCAGGCCAGCGCCGAACACCTGAAAACAGTGTGGATCAACCTGTTGATTAACGCCCGCGACGCGCTGCACGAACGGGCGGATGAGCGACAGCTAGAAATTATCACGCGCGCAGGCGAGTCAGGCGAACCGTTACAGGTGTTCGTGCGGGACAATGGGCCAGGCATGACCCCTGCCGAGAAAGAACGCATCTTTGAACCATTCTACACCACCAAACAACCGGGCAAGGGCACAGGGCTGGGGCTGTCTACCTGTCATCAAATTATTCAGCAGCACGGCGGGGAAATTGAAGTGGTGAGCAGCCCCGGTCAGGGCACGACCTTCATCGTGCGGTTGCCCGTCGCTCTACCACAAGAGTAAAGTAGGGAGAGGATGAATATGGTCCCACAAGCGTCCCAACAGGTCACCATTGGTGACGTCTTGCGCCTGGCATTACCTCTCAGCGCCATCGTTGTCGCCGGTCGCGACTACCGGCAGCGGCCGGTTAACTGGGCGGCGATGCTGGTCAACTGGGAAGAATTAGGGCACCAGGTGCGGGCGGGAGACCTGGTAGTATTCCCCGCCATTCTGGTCAAGGCATCTACCGAGAGCCAGATGACCGCCGGGGTGCGCCAATTGGCTGCATTGGAAATTGCCGGCATCCTCTCTTTTTCCCCCCTGCCGGATGAAACCACCCACCTGGCCCGCGAGCTAGATCTGCCCCTGCTGCTTGTGCCCTCCCCAAACTCACTCCGTGACGTTCAGCAAAACATCACCGCCCTCTTGCTGGATCGCCAGAAGCAAACCAGCGAACGGGGAATGCAGCTTTATCGCCGCCTCTCCGAAATGTCCCGCGAAGGCCAGGGCTTAACCGCCATGGCCGAAGTCATGTCCCAACTGACAGGCAAGATCATCGTTGTTCAGGATAAACGCCTGGAAATTCAAGCCATCAGCCGCCCGGCCCGCAGCCGAATTGATGAAGCGCCGCTGCTGCGCTGGCTCAGCCAGCGCGAAAATCTGCCGCCGCTGCTGCGCAACCGCAAAGCCGTAGCCAAAGCCGCGCAAAGTTATTGGCAGCAGTTGCTGCCCATTGAGACCCACGGCGGAAACGTGGCCCGCCTGGTCAGTCCCATCATCTCTGGCGACCGCGCTCGCGGCTATGTGTCTGCTATTGGCCTGGCAGATGAACTGGATATGCTGGACACCCTGACCGTAGAACATGGCGCAGCGGCTTGCGCCCTGGAGATGGCTAAAGCCAAAGCCATTAGCGAAGCTAAAAAAGCGCTGCGCGGCGATTTCCTGGAAGGGCTGCTGGCAGGCACGCTGCCGGCAAAAGAGATTGAGCGGTTGGAATCGCGCCTGGACCACGATACCCGGCAGTTGCACGCTATACTCACCTTCGCCTGGAACAGCCCTAACGCTCCTTCCCTGCGCCGCCTGACCACAACCATTAACTGGCTGTTGACCACGCATAACCGCCCCGCGCTGCTCCACGTATACGGCGAGGACCACGTTTGTGTGTTTCAAGCCCTGAAAAGCAGCGATGGCGAAAGCATGAACACCGCCCAGGAATTGGAACGGCGGGTGCGCGAGCAAATAGAAGCAGAATTCCCGGCGGCGCGGTTAGTTGCCGGCATCAGCGGCCCGGCGGCCAACCTTTCCGACTGGCCCACGGTATACAAAGAAGCCGTGCAGGCCATGCGCCTGGGCCAGCGTCTCAACCTCAACCGTCTGGTGGATTTCCACAGTCTGGGCGTTTTTCAACTGTTAGGCCAGATTGAAGACATCCCCGCCGTGCGTGCCTTTTGCGAGCAGGTCATCGGGCCGCTGATCAAATATGACAATGAGCACCGCAGCAGCCTGGTGCAAACGATGGACGCCTACTTTGCCCACCACGGCAACATCAGCCAGACGGCCGAATCCCTCTTCATCCACCGCAACACCCTGCTCTATCGTCTGGACCGTATCCAGGAATTGGCGCACCTGAATCTGAACCAGGCCGATATGCGTCTGGCCATGCACCTCTCCTTGAAATTGTGGCAGCTTCGTCCCGAAGCCCTTCGCCCCGAAGCCCACGCCGCCCCTCCAAACTAATGCTCCCTGTATAACTTATACAAAGAAAAAGTCGCCAGGTTCAGTTAACTTGACGATAGATTTTAGCGCGCCGCCCCTCTATACTAATCATCAAGCCTCCAATGATATGCGCGGCTTAATTGGGAAGTGTGGGATACTCAAAGGGCTAGCAGTCCGGGACGTCAGTCACGGGCTGCTTTTCCTTTTTAGGGCCAGGTAAGGGTAGGTTTGAAACCCGCCCCTACCTTCTACGACCGCAGCGGGCTGCTATGTCTGGCAGTATAAATGGGACCACTGGGACGAAGCTGGCTCTCGATGACGTGCAAGGCCGTCACTGGCACAGGCAGCGGCTCTTGTTTTTGCCCCCAGGGCAATTCGTCCAGGCGGGCCGCTTCATTTTTCACCCGCCCCAGCGTCAGATGCAGTTGAAATGGCTTACCTTCTGGCTGCCAGCCTAACGGAATTAACGCCTGGTCTACCGCCTGCTGCAAAACGACTGCCTGTCCCCCCTCATCCTGCAGCCCTACCCAAATCACCCGCGGCCGGCGCGGCGTAGGGAAACAGCCCAACTGGTCTAACCTCATGGTGAAGGCCGGGTGGGCCGCCGCCAGAGTGTCGAGAGCCGCGTAAATTGCCGGCAGTTTAGCCACTTCCGTATCTCCCAAAAAGCGCACCGTCAGATGCAGCAAATCAGGCGACACCCAACGCACCGCCCGCGGCGGCGCCAGAGCCGCCAACGCCTGGCTCGTCTCACCCAACCGCTGCCGTACCCCGTCGGGTAGGGTGATAGCAATAAAAGCGCGAATGGTTTTCACCGCGTCCCCCCCTGCGTTTGTACCACGCTGCCCCGCGCATCCACCGGCAGCACCCAGGTGCGCGTCTTCAGCCCGGCCGCCGCAAAAGCGTCTGCCGCCAGCCCCGCGATCTCCACATAATTGTCTGGCGTAATTGCCAGCAGCGCCGGCCCGGCGCCGCTGAGCGCCGCCGCCGCCCCGGCCGCTTGAACCGCCGCTAAAGCCTCGGCCATGCCTGGAATGAGGGGTACCCGGTATGGTTGGTGCGTCCGATCCTGCATGGCTATGCGCAAGGCCGCCATATCCCCCGATTGCAAAGCCCGAATCAGCAGCGCCAGGCGGCTGGCGTTGAAGATAGCATCCTGGCGCGAAAGCTGCGCCGGCAAGACGCGGCGCGCCGTAGCCGTGGGGAAATCAAATTCCGGCAGCACCACACTCACCAGGAAAGCTGGGATATCTATTCGTTCCACGTACAATTCCTGGCCATCTTGCACAATCAAAGTCAGCCCCCCTAACAGAGCCGGCGTAATGTTGTCCGGGTGGCCCTCAATGCGCGTCGCCAGCCGCAAAATTTCCGCCTGGGTTGGCGGCGCCGGCAAGAATGCCCCTGCCGCCATAATGCCGCCCAGGACGGCGGCGGCGCTGCTGCCCAGGCCGCTGCTCACAGGAATACGGTTCAACTGGTGGATGTGGAAGTCAGGTAGAGGTAAACTGGATTCGGCAAACAGGCAGGCGGCCGCTTGAGCCACCAGATTGGTTTCATCTTGGGGAATGATTCCGGCGCCTTCCCCCTCCACCGTCACCTTCAAGCCCCCCTCCCGCCGGCTGAAGGTAACCTGATTATACAAACCCAGGGCCAACCCCAGACAATCAAAGCCTGGTCCCAGGTTGGCGGTCGTAGCGGGTATGGTAACAGTTACCTGTTTCGTAGGCATAGTACGCCCAATGGTCTACGTGATATAACGAAGGTTGGTAATATTGGGTAGAAAGAGCTGATTCCTGACCTGGCTGGCAGCGAATCCACTTGAGATTGTATCGTATGGATAGGTCAATCCGCAAACGTTACTTTTCCGCTCAGGAAATAACCCATCAATTCTCATTTTGGCTGTCTAGCCTGTGGCTGAATCGCTGCCAGGGGCTTCCCTTACCTTGGTTTCCACGAACGTCCCACGGGGAAACCCATTCAAATTGAGAATTGCTGGAAATAATCACAGGT
The DNA here is from genome assembly GCA_964507675.1 of uncultured Ardenticatenaceae bacterium. Taxonomy (GTDB): domain Bacteria; phylum Chloroflexota; class Anaerolineae; order Promineifilales; family Promineifilaceae; genus JAGVTM01. Next base: position 9,852 of record CAZDSN010000092.1, read on the forward strand.
TTCGCAAATTACGCAAATGAT
>CAZDSN010000093.1:0-9853 GCA_964507675.1 uncultured Ardenticatenaceae bacterium
TTTATGGAACCGATATGTGGTTGAAGAGATTGCCACGATTTAATGGGGTGATACCCTGGCGGGGAGGGAAAGAAGGTTTTCACCGCGAAGACGCGAAGGGCGCGAAGGAAAGAAAGAATACGATGTGAGAAAGAGTACAAAAGTCTTTGAGACTTTTGTACTCTGGTTTAGATTGATAATAGCCTGGGGATTCATCCTCGGGCATCAAGAACCCGCCGATTGCAGTAAGTCTTCCAGACTCTGCGTGGCGCACAGGTTCCCTGTGGGCGCAGCAGCCGCGCCAGCCTCTGGTATCGCCGCCGCTGTTGGCTGTATGATCCAGCCTGCGCTCTCCATCCCTCCTAGCGTTGCCCTGGTACTGGAGATATTTGGCTCACCTGGCCCAGGTTCCATTACATAAGCCTGTCGCCAGTGCAAAGTGGCGGGGCGAATGAAAGCGCGTGCTCTGAGGAAGCCTGCCAGCTCGTTGGCACACAGCGTACATGGACTCAAAGGATAATTGTGGACCTCAACGTCGCGCACGCGCTGCGCCCAGGTGGGGTCCTGGCGCTCTGCCGTGGTAAACCAGTGGACAAATTGATGTTCAGCGTGGCTGCTGTTGGTGGAACCGCTGCCGCCGCCCGTGTTCCAAGTCATCGTTTGGACACGATGCAGTGGCACGCCGCCAGGGGTTGCCCCCTCTTGCGGCGTGGGGGCAAAAAGCCCACCGCCGCGCACGCCTCCCTCTGAGAATCGTCTGCGTACATCATCTGGCAGTTCGTGCGGCGAGGGGACAAACCGGGCCACTGCCGGGTCGGGTTCTATCGGGTAGTAGGGAGTAAATCGCTGTCTCGTACCGGGCGTGATGGGGCTGGTACTCGTCGTCCCTGCCGGGCGCTCCAGGGTCATACCGCCGACGCTGGCTCGGGGCAGTGCACGCTCTGTCGGCGGTACTTCCACCGTGACCGTGGCCGTGGCATACATGCTTGCCCCTCGTGAACGGGATGGCGCGGAAGGGCGGGGCATATTGCAGTATAGGGTAAACAGCGCATGGAGCGCTGACGCCAGCGGCATTCCATGCGCCCCCATTCTTGCCCCTTGCGCGGTAATGGTTGCCGGATCACTTTGCGCGGGCAGCGCGGCCTCAATGGCTGCCAGTTCTGCACGCGCGGTTCCCAGGTAGGTAGTTGCCTGTGCTTGCTGTGCTGCCGGCAACAAGTTGACGCGCCGCCCCATCAAATCCAGCAATGGACGCAATGGCGTCGGGTTATTGCTGGCAACGACCACGCGGGGGGGGCTACCTTCTGCTCCTTCGACGGAGACATGGTGCGTTTGGCCCGGCGCGCTGAAAGAGGCAATTTCGCGGCTAAAGAATCCGCGCACACCAGCACCCACGGCGCGAACGCCGGATAACACCGCATCAAGCAAAGCCAATCCTCGCTCAATTAACCAATCAATAGCGCGATCTACCAACTGGCGCACGGCTTCCACCATTTCACGGATGCGGCTGCTGATGCCACCCAGCCCAACCTGATTGGCCAGGAAGCCAATGGCGATGGGCAGCGCCCGCGCCAGGGCGCTTTCCAGGAAGCTGGCTGCCTGTTCGATGGCGCCGCGGGCAATGCCGGCAACCCCTTCTAACACCGAATTCACCACTTCCAGCATCTGTCGTAGATATTGCATGAAGGATTCGATGGCGCGATAAATGGCAATCAAGCTGTTTACGACGGCCATAATGCCGGTGGGATCGAGCATACTCAACAGGCGCACGCTGGCCGTGGTAATGATGGTATTGGTGATCCAACCGATCACGCTGGTCAAAACCGTTTGCCACAAATCGCTCAACCGCTCTTGCAGTTGCCGCCACAAACCCCCTGGCCCCTCGTTAATGAGCGTCGTGATCCAGCCCCAAGCCGTTTCGGCAATCGCCAGGGCGCGCCGCAGCAGCGCCACTCGTTCCGGGCCAATGCGCGGATTTTGTTCCATGCGCTGGAAAATTCGCTCGGCGGTAATGTCCAGAATTTGCAGGATGAAACCCAGAATGCCGCGCAGGCTGAACTCCGTGGGCGGCGTCAGTCCAGCATCCTGCACCTGCCCAAACAGCCAACCGGTAACGCCGTTCAACAAGTGCGTCCCCACATTGTCAAAGAATTTGACGAAGCCCTCCTTGACCGCGCTCAACAGGTTAATTAAGAAGCCAACAGGGTCTTCTAAAATGGTACTGAAGACGTTAATGGCGTTTTGCAGAATGTTGGTCACCAGTTCCGGCGGAATACCCAACAGCTCCAGCAGTGAGCTAAAGAAGGTCCAGGCCGCGCCAAACAGATTCCCATCCACAAACACCTGGCGCAAAATACGCATGGCTACTGCGCTGATGCGCGCCCAGATGTCGGGAATTTCCAGCAACTGGCTAAAAATGGGGATGTGGCTGAGAATGTTTTCGATCAAGAAGTTTTTGATGGGCTCGGTGATACACTCAGGAATAGCCCCCCACAGGCCACCTGTTATCAAATTGGGCAATTGCCCCAACAGGTCGCTGAGGACGCTGATTAGCTGCTGCAGCAGGTTGAGGATCGGTTCAATGAAGCTGGCAAGATAGACCAGGCCATCGCCAATAAAGCCAAAGAGGCTGGCAACGGTTTCCTGCGCCCACTGCCCCAGGCTGGCGACGCCGTCGGTGACCCATTGCAACAGGCTGGATAGGTGGCTGACAAGGCTGTTCTGACTTAAGGCGTTGACGAAGCCCGTGATCTGCTCCACGACGCCGCCAATGACGGTGGCGACCCAACTGCCGGCATTGACAATCCCTTCCCGCAAACTGGCAACCGTAGCCAGAACTGCCGGCAAAATCTCATCCCGCAGACTCGTTTGCTGGGCCGCCACCCCGTCCGGCTCCTGCATGGTGTTGACCATCGAGCCGGCATTCTCCAGCCACCCCTGAATCGTCTCCCGCAAATTCAAGATGGCATCCAGCGGCAGAACGGCCAACACCTGGTCAACTACGCCACGAATGGGGGCGATCACCGGTTCTAATAGTTCCAGGATGGCATCCCACGCTTCGCCCAACTTCTGCTGCACCCAGGCCAGCAGCCCGCCTTCGCTGTCTTCGGTATCCGAGCCGATGCCCAACTGCTCTTTGACCCACTCCCAGGCGCTGGCAAACGCATCGCGCACGGGCTGCGTCCACTCCCAGATGTCGCTGGCAATGTCCTGAATATCTTGCCAGATGTCCCCAGCCACCTCCCCGATCCAATCTACCACAGGCGCGCCAAAATCTGCCCACAAATCGGAGAAAAACTGCCCCACCGGTTGGAAAAATTCGACAATGGCGTTCCAGGCATCCCCGGCCATTTGGGAGATGGTTTCTTGCAGTCGTCCCACCGCCGCAAACAATGGCTGGCAGTCCCCGGCCATCAATGGTTCCAATATTTCCTGCGACGCCGCCAGCAGCGCGTCAAACGTGCCGAGAAAACCCTCCAGGACGCCGCTGTCTTCGCCCACGCCGCTAAACAAACTATCTAGCACGCCGCCAAGCAAGTTCTTCAGATAATCAAAGATGCCACCGGCGGCCTGGACATCACGGATCAACTGCGCCAGTTGCGGGGCCAGTTCTTCAACGATGCTCCAGGCGGTATTGGCGGTAAATTCGAGCGCCTCACTCGCCAGTTCTGTGCCAGCTTCGATAGCGGCGCCGCCTGTGTATGCCCAGGCTGTGGCCAGAACGCCCTCATCTTCGGTGCGCTGGATGGCCGGCGGCCCGGCCTTCTGCTGCTGTACCACGTGTGTGGATTCGTGAGCCATCAGGCGGGCATCGCTGCTGGATTCGCCGGCGCCCAGGAAAATGTGATTGCCGGTCGTGAAGGCGCGTGCAGCCAAACTGTGCGCGGTAGCAGCAGCCTGCGGCCCCTCGTGAATACGAGCGTGTCCCAGATCCGCGCCCACGTGTGACTCCAGGCGGCTACGCATATCTGGCGACAATGGCCGACCTGGCCCAGGCTGGCGAACCATCGCCGCCACAGCGGGTAGGACGGGGGGCGGCGCAGCGCCGCCCCCTTTGGGCGCAGGGGATGGCGAATAACCACCCATCACACTGCCGGTTACGGCCTCCGCCTGCCGTTCAAAAGCATCGCCTGGTTGATTGACGGTTAGATCAGCTACGGCGGCTGGCGCAGTCGCCGTTTTGCTCATCGCCGACTGGCTGGCGGCGTGGTTTCCGCCTCCCTTTTGCAGCCGCTGCATTTCATTTGTCGTGCCGCGACTGCGCGTCTGCGTCCCGGCAGAGGCGCGGCGTACGGTGGGCTTTGACGCCTGTGTTGGCGACACCGCCGTAGTTGGTTTGGTCAGGGCAACGGTTTTTGTCGTAGCAGCCATGCACAATTCTTTACGCCACGGGCGTTTCTTCCTCCGGCGGCACACGGGCTATCAGGAAGAGCAAGGCGGCAGCGGCGCCTATGCCTAACAGCGCGGCAATGACCTTATGTATCGGCTCGGGCACAGGAATAAACAAAGCAATAATAGCCACTATCAGCAAGGCAATAAGCATGCCTATGGCAATATACAAAGCAACATCCGCCACCAGTTGCCGTACCCGAACCCAATCAATCTCTTTTTCTCTCCCTTTTTCCTTTTCCTTCTCTTCTTTTTTCTTCTTTTCCTCTTCTTCTTTCTTCTTGCGCTCTTTTTCCTTTTCTTTCTCCTTTTCTTTCTCTTTTTCCTTTTCTTTATCTTTTTCAGGCAGACAGCCACAGCCGCGGGCCATTAACTCGGTAAAGCTGGGTTTGCAGATGTAGGCATACAGACCATCCACAGGCGGCAGGACAACAAGCGTTTGTATGGTGCAGCCGGGCTGCGGCGACAGGGTGGGGAAAGGCATGGGGGCTACCGGACGGTTCAACCGCCCTACCGCCACATTGGGCAGCATTTTCTCCAGTATTTCTTCGTAGAAGAACAACTGCGCAAAGCCAGCGGCGACTGCGCCAGTATTGCCCGGCTTGATTTCGCCAATTTCAATACGATTGAAGCCCGTGCGCACCGCCAGGTCCAGCCGCCCGCCGCCGGGGGGCGTGTCGTCGCCAGGGGCGCGAATGGAGACTTCCTTCTTGCCAAACGGGTTGTGGGTGAGGAATTGGGCCTGGATCAGGTTGTGCGCGGCAATGCCGGCAGCCTTTGGCGTTCCATAACAGAGACCGCAGCCGCCTGCCGGCATCCGCGGGCCCAAAGAACCGCCGCCGCCGCCGCCGCCAGCGGCTAAAACCACACCTTGCCCTATCCCCACTGGCGCAGACGCCATCATCGGCATCGTTCCCCCGCCGGGCGGCGACGCCCCCAGCGGAACGGGCAAACTCGATTGAATCTGTCCCACCAGCGTCTCGGGCGTGATGGCTGCCGGCGACCCCACCGCCGGCCCGCCCACACCCAGCGACTCTTTCGTCACTTCGCCCGGTTTCAACCCCAGTATCACCGCCAGCTGATCCAACGCCCGCGTCATTCGCTGCTCGTAATAAGCCGCCATGCGGCGCAGCCCTTCAGGCAGCGGCCAATAGGGGCGCAGCATCTCATACAGGCGGGCTATCAACTCCATCAACTGCAACTGCAGTATGACCGCCGCTTCCAACAGGTATAAACTCAAATTCAGCGCCATCTGTACGGCGGTCAGGGCTACATCCAGGGCCATCCCCACAGCATCCAGGATGGCATCGGCAGCCTGTTTCAACGCCTCCGCCGCCTGATTCACGACTTCAACCGCACTATTTACCTGGCCGTCAATCCACTCCCGCGCCCGCGCCGCTGTTTCGGGGAAGGCTGCCAGAGCCACCGTCACCAGACCCTTAAGTAAAAGACCAAACCCCTTGATATACCCGATAATCGTGTCGCGGGCGAGATCAATCAAGCCGCGTACCACTTTTTTGGCCGCCTCAATCGTCTTCTTGACAAACTCACGCAGCTTGGTGAAGAGCGTATTGACTGCCTGGCGCAGCGTATTAAACAGCGCGGACACCCCGCCCTTGACTGACTCCCAAAAACTGCGCGGCTTGTTTTCATACTCTCGTTTTTTGGCCGCCGCTTCTGTTTCTGTCTTCTGCTGTTCCGTCGCCGCCTGCGTCTCCGCTTCTGTCAGCTTCTTCTCGACCTTCTGATCTGTGCTGCGCGTCTCTGCAGCGATCTGCTCGTTTACTTCCCCCTGCCGCGCCGCTGATTGGGTGTCGAACCCGGCCTGAATCTGCTCATTTTGCTGCTGCCACTGCTGCCGCCCACTTGTCACCGCTTGCCGCGCCTGCTGCTGTGTCGCTGTCTGCTGCGCTCGCACCTGTTCCGTTTCGGCTTGCAACCGCTGTTCACCTTCCAGGCGAGCCTGCTGCGACTGCTGCTCATACGTCATCTGGCTCTGCTGGTAGGTCTGCATCTGGGGCGCCACTTGCTGCTGCACCCACCCCCCCATGCTTTGGTCCAGCACGGCGCGGGCGGCATCCGGCATGGCCGGGACAATGATACCGCCGCCGCTGCCGGGAGGGGCTCCTGGTTGATACGCCGTCTGCAGCATTTCTGCCGGCACGGTGGGATAGATAGCGTTCTCGCCAAAGTCCGCCTGCGCCGCCCCGTCCGCCTGCGCCCGCTGCGTCAGCACCGATTGAGACGACTGCTGCTGAAACTGGCTTGTTTGCGCCGGATCGGCGGCTCCGCTCAGGTCCACCGGCGGTCGCTCGCCCGCCGACGTATCCACACCCGGATCGCTGGTGGGCAACTGTCCCAAGAAAGTAGAAACGCGCCCCACCAGCCAATCCCACCAACTGCCGCTTTTTTCCTGTGGTTCCGCGGCGGCGGTGGACACCTGGCTGCCGGGCACAGCGCCCACCGCCGCCGGGTGTGTCGTTCCATATTCCTGGCCGGCGCCGCCGGCGGCTACATCTACTCCTGGTTCCTGGCCTGCCGGCAAAACAGTAGGCGCGCCCCCCCTTGGGCCACCCAAACGAGGCAGGCCGGTTGGTTTTTCAATAATGGGAAAACTGGCCTGGAGGTCGCTCTTCTGCTGCTGATGCAGCGCCGCCGCGGCTGCACCTGCCTGCCCCAACGCCTGTGGATAGGCGGTGGCAGACGCAGTTGCCAGAGATTGCAACAGCGCGCCGCCGCTGCTGCTGTCCAGGGCCACCGCCGCCGCGCCGCCGCCACCCGCCGCTGCGGTCGCCGGCGGCGCGGCAGTGGCGGGCGCAGTTCCCACTCCATCTGCTGCGGCTGTGGTACCGTCCGGCGACGACGCGAGACCCAATTGGGGCTGGTCTGGCGCAGGCGCTGCCTCTGGCGCGGGTGATATGGCTACCGCCGCGTCTGGCGACACTGTTGGCGCGGCTGCTATAACTTGCGGGGGGGCGACCGAGGCTTCCGCCGGCGGGGGTGGAGGCGTTGCGGGGATAGGGGAGGCTGGCAGGGGCAAGGGCGGCGGCGCAGGCGGCTCTCTTTGGGGCGTTTGGGGGACAGCGGACGCCGCCAGGAACTGCTGCGCCGCCTGATTGCCAGTCTGACGCTGTAACTGCTGTAATTGGGTAGGCGTTTTGGGCGCGGTTCCCGGCGGCTCGCTGCCGCGCGGCAGGGACCTTCTGGCAGGTGTGGGCCGCCGCGCTACTGGTGTTGGCGATTTGCGGGTCGCCACCGGCGGCGGTGTTGTGAGCGTCTTGGTCGGGGGAGGACTCACGCAATTACCTCAGAAAATACGCAAACTGACAGTTTACGCTACAGCCGTTCATTGTCAGCGACGGCGGGCCTGGGCGTAATAGTCGGCGAAGGCAGCGCGGGTGAGGGGGCGGCCCAGTTTGTCCATTTCGCGCACCACGCCTTGAATCAGGTGGGACATGCCAATTGGTTCGTTCGTTTCGGCAGCCATAAAGGCTGCCGCCAGGACACAGTTCTTAATATTGCCGCCGCTCAGTTCAAATTGGGCGGCCAGGAAGGCAAAGTCAACGTCGTCCGCGCGCGGCGCTTCTGGCGGGAACATGCCGCGCCACAGCCGCTGGCGGTCTTCGACGGTGGGCAGGGGGAACTCTATGACGTACTGCAAGCGGCGGGTGAAGGCTTCGTCCATGTTCTGGCTGAAGTTGGTAGCCAGAATGGAAACGCCTTCATACTCTTCCATCTTTTGCAGCAGGTAGCTGATTTCAATGTTGGCGTAGCGGTCGTGGGCGTCGCGCACTTCGGAGCGTTTGCCAAACAGGGCGTCGGCTTCGTCGAAAAAGAGGACGACGTTGGCGGCGGCGGCTTCGTCGAAGATGCGGCTGAGATTCTTTTCCGTTTCGCCGACGTATTTGCTGACGACGCCAGAGAGGTCAATCTTGTAGATATCCAGACCGAGGGAGTTAGCCAGAATGCCGGCAGCCATGGTCTTCCCCGTGCCCGAAGGTCCCGAAAAGAGGACATTCAACCCCTTGCCCAGAGCCAGTTTGCGGCCAAAGCCCCACTGCCCATAGACGGTGTGCGCGTGGCGCACCTGGCTCTCAATGGCGCGCAGTTGGACCAACTGCGCCCGCGGCAGCACCAGATCGTCCCACTCATAGGCGGAGACAATTTTCGTCGCCAGTTGGCTAAGGGCGGGATTGGACTGCTGCCGCGCGCCTTCGAACCAATCCTGCCGCGTGGGGCTGGCGTCGGGGCCGTCGCGCAGCCAGGCGCGATGCTCGGCCAGGATGGCGGCCTGGGCGATCTGGCCGGGGGTGAGACGAAAGCGGGCGGCGAGTTCTGCCGGCACATCTCCCCCTGGCAGCGCATTTTTCACCTGCCCATTCAGTCGCGCCGCCCACAACTGCTGACGCAGGGGCACATCGGGCAGCGGGAAATGCACCACCACCGGCGCAGGGGCGTAAGAAGGCAGCGTCCAGGGCTGGTCTGCGGAGACGATCACGCTGCCCGGCCAATGCGCCCAGACCGCAGCGCGGGCGGCTTCGGGCAGCGCTTCCGCTTCCGCCAGGTGCAGCACTGCCCCATACAAACGCGCTTCCCGCACTGCCGCCCGCCAGGCGGCGGCAATGCGCTCTGCTGGTTCGTTAGCCAAACGGGACGCTTCTACGACCAGCAAAGCGCGTTCGCCTAAGGCGTGGGCCACAGCCGCCGCCCCGGCTCGTCGCCCACTGCCGGGACGCCCGCAAAAAAGGGCGGACGGCGCAGCGGACGACCCGGCAACGGGGAGCCGCCAGAGCGCCGCCAGATGGCGCAGCGCCTGGAGGGTGGGCGCAGGGACAGCCAGGTCTTCCAGGCAGCCATCAGCCTGCATCCAGTAGGCGCATTCTACCAACTGCGGGTCAAGCGCGTCTTGGTGCAGCAGGTACTCAGCAATGCGGTCGTCCAGTTTCAGGGAACGATCAATGAGGGGGGTGTGCGTTTCCTCTTCTCCGATGCCTATGCGAATCAGTCGCTCGAAAACCAGCGGAGAAGCGGCTGTAAAGAGCGCCCGCACGGCGGCCTCTTCGCTGCCCGGCAGCAGTCGCTGCGCCAGGGCGGGCGTCAGCCAGCGGCGGCTAACGTCGTCTTGCAAGTAGGCATAAACGCGGCCAAATCGGGGGTCCACTTCGGGGGCCAGCAGCAGCAGGATCAGCTCCAGCGCCAGCGGCGACAGGTCAAACTGGCGGGCTAACTGCGCCGGGCGCAGGGGAACCGTTGTGGCGGCGACGCGGGCGGCAATGGCGGCGTCGCGGGACAGAATGGCCGCTTCTAAATCTACGGTCTGGTCAGAATGGGGCAAGGCAACGCCATGCAGCGCGGCCAACGCCTGATCTACCTCTGGCTCGGAGAGAAAGAGGCCGAGGAATGATTCGTTCACCCCTCCGCCCCGCAACAACCGCGCCAGCAGCACTTCGCGGTGCAGCCGCAGCGCCAACAGCCCCCAGTAGTC
>CAZDSN010000094.1:0-9848 GCA_964507675.1 uncultured Ardenticatenaceae bacterium
CTGTCGGCGGTAGGAATGCCCCAATCAATGAAATTGGCCGCAATGCGCGCATGGCGGGCAGTGGGGGCGCGGTACATCTCCACCTGACTCCAACTGGTGCCGCCCGCTCCAGCCACGTCAATGGCTGCCACCCCGGCGGCTGCCAGCCGCCGCGCGGCGGCTTCGTCAAAACCCCAGCCCACTTCTTTGGCGATGACGGGCACGGATAGCCGGGCGCAGAGCGTTTCAATTTTGGCATAGAGACCGCTGAAATCCCCATCCCCTTCCGGCTGGACGGCTTCTTGCAGGGCGTTAAAGTGCAAGATTAAGGCATCAGCCTGGGCTATTTCTACGGCGCGCTGCATCTGCGCCAGACCGTAGCCATAATTCAACTGTACTGCCCCCATGTTGGCAAACAACAAAATATCGGGGGCTACGTCGCGCACCTGGAAGGTGTAAGCCAAACTGTCGTCTTCGATGGCAGCGCGCATAGAACCCAACCCCATAGCCATGCCCACCTGTTGGGCGGCGGCAGCCAGGGTGCGGTTGATGTGGTACGCTTCTTCCGTGCCGCCCGTCATGGAGGAGATGAAAACGGGCGTCTGCAGGCGTTTGCCAAAGAGGGTGGCGGTGGTATCAATGGCCGCCAGATTGAGTTCTGGTAGGGCCTGGTGCAGGAAGGTATACCGCTCCAGCCCGGTGGTCACGCCTTTGAAGGCCACGTCCCTTTCGACGTTAATACGGATGTGGTCGGCCTTGCGCTGCTCCACCTGCCCCACAGTGGGGTTACCCTGTGCGCTCATCTAGGTCCTCCAATTGTTTCCACTAAACTTGACACGCCGGACTCTTTTTTGCAAAAGCGACAGCGATTGGAGTATACCTTGTGGCTCGCGGTTTGGCTAACGCTGGCGCCGGTCGCGGCGGGGGCATGGCCCCGCTGCCTGAGCCTGTCGAAGGCAACAGGAGCTTCGACAAACTCAGCCCTCTTGCGGTTAGTCGTGATGGGTATTTCGGCCATTGCGTGTAATATAGAGGGGCAGCGGCGCAGGGTAAGCGTCGCCTGTTCAGCGGTTACGTTTTGGGACTCTCCGCTACAATTATGGCTTGCCCGCAAGGGCTGACATAGAAGTTCGCCTTCCAGGGAGAAGGCAAATGGTTCTGGTGCAGTTTTGCGACACCATGAGGAGGCAATATGCGTGTATTGATAACGGGAGGAGCGGGATTTCTCGGCTCTCATTTGTGCGAACGGTTTCTGGCCGAGGGGCACACCGTCGTAGCTATGGACAACCTGATCACGGGCAGCACCGACAACATTGCTCATCTGATAGGCAACGAACGTTTCAGCTTTATTAAGCATAATGTGAGCAACTACATTTACCTGGATGGGTCAGTAGATGCTGTGCTGCATTTTGCTTCGCCCGCCAGCCCGAACGATTATCTGGAGCATCCCATTCACACCCTCAAAGTCGGTTCACTGGGCACGCTGAACACGATTGGTCTGGCCAAGGCCAAAGGCGCGCGTTACTTGTTGGCTTCCACCAGTGAAGTGTATGGCGATCCACAAGTGAACCCGCAGCCCGAGACTTATTGGGGGCACGTTAACCCTATCGGGCCGCGCGGCGTTTACGATGAGGCCAAGCGCTTTGCCGAAGCCATGACGATGGCTTACCAGCGGTATCATGGTGTGGAAACGCGCATTGTGCGCATTTTCAACACTTATGGCCCGCGTATGCGCCTGAACGATGGCCGGGTTGTACCCAATTTCATCAAACAGGCGCTGTTGGGCGAACCACTGACCGTTTACATGGGTGGGCAGCAAACGCGCTCTTTTCAATATTGCAGCGACCTGGTGGAAGGCGTTTACCGCCTGCTGATGTCTGATGAACGGCTGCCGGTCAACATTGGCAACCCGAATGAGATGACCATTCTTGATTTTGCGCGGGAAGTCATCCGCATTTCCGGCAGTACGTCAGAGATCCATTACGTCGAGCCAACTGATGAGCGCATCACGGATGACCCCAAGGTGCGCCGCCCGGACATCTCCAAGGCGCAGCGTGTGCTGGGTTGGGAGCCAGTCGTGGGACTGGAAGAAGGCCTGCGCAAAACCCTGGATTACTTCAGAGGGCGTGTTTGAGAATGAGGGGGGTGGTAGGGCTGGCAGCGGCGCTGCTGCTGGGGTTAACTGTGGCTGCGCTGCCTCTCTGGCTGGCCGCGCTGCTGCTGGCCGGGACAGCTGCGCTGCTACTGATGCTGATTGAGCCGTTGGTGGGATTGGCGCTGGCGCTGTTGGCCGGTCCCTTTGGCGCATTTGAGAATCGGGTGTGGGGCAACCAACTGCTGGACAGCGGCCAACTGCTGTTTTGGCTGGTGGTGGCAGTCTGGTTGAGCCGGGGGGCGCTGCGCCGCGCTGTCAGGCTGCCGCTGGCGCGCCAGCATCTGGCGCAGCTATATCTGCCGCTGGCGGTGTTTCTGGGTGTAGCCGCTTTGTCGCTGCTGGATGCGCCGTCGCTGACCTCTGGTTTGCGGGAGTTGATTAAGTGGCTGGAGATTGGCTTGCTGTTGCTGATGGCGGCAGACCTGATAGCCACGTCACCGCGCTGGCAACGTGTACCCGCCGTGTGGCAGTCGCGCATCCTGGCCGGCATTTTGCTGCTGGCGGGTATGAGTCAGGCGGTGGGCGGCATCTGGCAGGCAGTGATTCGGGGCACAGGCCCGGAATTCTTTCACGTCTCGGGTCGCTTTTATCGCCCTTATGGCACATTTGACCAGCCCAATCCGTTTGGCGGTTACGTGGGGCTGAATGCCTGCCTGGCCCTGGGTACGCTGGCCGGCCTGGCAGCAGCGCAGTGGCGCGCCCGCCATGGGGGGACATGGGCGGAGCGGTTGTGGCTGCTATTTGTGGCTGGCGCGACTTTGACGACGACAGCGGCTCTGGTTTTGTCCTGGAGCCGTGGCGCCTGGTTAGGTTTTGCCGCTGGCGCGGCCACGCTGCTCTTTTTCTGGCCGCGGCGGCGAGTGTGGGGAGCGGCGGTGCTGTTGGGCGGGTTGGGTTTGTTTGTGGTGGGGGTGACGGGGGGGATCGTGCCGGCATCTATCACTGAGCGCCTGACCAGTTTTACAGCGGAATTTACCCTGGGCGACGTGCGCGGCGTGGACATTAACGACGCCAATTACGCTGTGTTAGAGCGGCTGGCGCATTGGCAGTCGGCGCTGGACATGGCTCGCGACCAGTTGTGGTGGGGAGTCGGGTTTGGCAATTATGAACCAGCCTATCCTGAATACGCTCTGATAAACTGGCCTTATCCGCTGGGACACGCCCATAATTATTACCTTAATTTGCTGGCAGAAGTGGGTCTCACCGGTATAATCGCATACCTGATTTTCTGGGCAGCAGTTATCTGGCAGGCAATCCGATCGCTTCCCCGGCTGCCGTTGGCGGAGCGGGGTATGATGTTGGGGTTGTTGGCAGCGTGGGCGGCGCTGACAGTGCATCATCTGGTGGATAAGTTGTACGTCAACAACGTTTACCTTCACCTGGGGGTAATGTTAGCTTTGCAGCAGATATTAGTGCGCAGCGCCCAAAACAGACATGAAATGGTTGAGACGCCGCTGCCTGAGGTTGTTTATAGTGTTTATACGCCACAAACAATCCTCAAGACGGGTGTCGGCCCCGATTGAAAGTATGGAGATGTGACGCAAAGGGCCTTTTGTGAAGGACCTGGTTTCTGGTTCGCCAATGGCCCGTTTCAAGTTGGTTGGCTGTGTGGATGAAGGGTGACATATGAGGGCGTTTTTTTATGCAATGGTGGGGAGGACGGGGTTGAACCCCGTGGAGGCTAAACGGTTTGTGAAGTTCACGGTGGTGGGCGCGTTTGGGGCGCTGGTGGATTTTGGCTCGTTCAACTTGTTGGTGAGTCTTTTTCAGACAACGGGTCTGGTGACGGGCCAGATCATGCCGGCAGTCGCCGGCTCCATCTCTTTTGTGCTGGCTATCATCAGCAACTTCATCTGGAATCGTTATTGGACCTATCCCGATTCGCGTAGTAAGCCGTTGTTACACCAGTTTTTGCAGTTCTTCTTCGTCAACGCCCTGGCCTTACTCATCCGCGTGCCCATACTCACCTACACCCATGTACCTTTTTCGCGGCTGGTGTCGTCGTTACTGCCGGCATTAGAACCCTACGCGCTGCGCCTGGGCAAGAATATGGCCCTGGTCCTAGCTGTGGGTCTGGCTCTGTTCTGGAACTTCTTTGTTAACCGGTACTGGACATACAACGACGTGGGCAAAGCAAATGCCCCCACCCATTAGCGCCGCCCTGTAGCGATAGAACAATTCAGCGAATTGTCCCACAGATGAGTCCCAACATATCTCCAGTGAGGATCGGATGGCATGAAGACAGCGCCCAGACCTGCAGACATAAAAGTAGATCGGCAAACCCGCCAGATGATTATCCGTTGGAATGATGGTCAGGAGTGCCATTATCCCTTTGACGGACTGCGGGCGATTTGTCCGTGTGTAGAATGCAAAGGGGGGCACGCCCACATGGGCGGCCCGCCTGACCGAGAAGCGTTGTACCAGACGCCGGCTACAGAGCTGACGGTGGAAGGGGCACAGGCGGTGGGGGCGTATGCCATTCAATTCCAATGGAGCGACGGCCACTGGACGGGAATTTATACGTGGGATTATTTGCGGGCGGCGTGTGAGTCAGGGTGAGAGGGGAATAGATAGAGGTCCTCAATCAGTGCACCTGATTGGTAACGAGGGCGGTAAAAATGGGTAAAAACAGGGTGGAGGCATTCTCCGACGGGGTGCTGGCAATCATTATCACCATTATGGTGTTGGAATTAAAGGCGCCGCAGGGAAACAGTGTGGCTGTATTACTACCTTTGATCCCTATCCTATCAAGCTACATACTCAGCTTCGTCTACCTGGGCATTTATTGGAATAACCATCACCATATGTTGCACGCCAGCTACAGGGTCACGGGTTCGGTTCTCTGGGCAAATCTGCATCTTCTGTTCTGGCTTTCGCTTGTGCCGTTCACAACGAGTTGGATGGGCGAGAACCACTATGCCACGATACCGACGGCTGCGTATGGGGTCGTGCTGTTGATGGCGGCGATTGCCTATTGGATCTTGCAGCAACGAATCATCGCAACGCAAGGAAAAGATTCGATTCTCAAGAGAGCTATTGGCAATGATTGGAAGGGGAAGCTATCGCCAATTCTTTATGTGGCGGCTATTGGGATGGCGTTTCTGTCTCCGTGGGGGGCTGTTTCCATTTATACCCTGGTGGCAATCCTGTGGGTTATTCCAGACCGGCGTATTGAGCGAATGCTGACAGACACAGAGGCATAATGGACGGGGCTGGCGATGAAGGGGCGTCAGGGTCGTTCAATCTGGGTATTGTCAGGAGGCTTTCGTGGAAAAGCAACAGAGATTTACGAGCATAGATGAGTATGTGGCTGCAGCGCCGGAGGGTGTGCGTCCCATCCTGGAAGAAATCCGACGGATTATTAAGGCGCGCGCGCCGGCAGCCGTTGAAACCATTAGTTACCAGATGCCGGCATTCAGACTAAACAGGGTGTTTATCTATTTTGCCGCATTCAAGAAACACATAGGAATTTATCCGCCGGTAACAGGCGACAAGAATCTTCAGGTGGAACTGAAACCTTATCGCGGCGAGAAGGCCTTATCGCCGCGATAAGGGTAATTTAAGGTTTCCTCTGGCACAACCCATTCCATATGACTTGATTGGTCGTGTGGTTGAAGCGTTAGCTCAGGAATCCAGGTAGCTACATGCCGGCAGTTCCACCGTCCGCCCGGCCACTTCCACCACGTAATAAGGCAGCCAGGCCACGCCAAAATGGGAGATGGTGACATCCTTCTTATAGGGCTGCACGGTGATCTGGCTTACTTCGGCGGCAATGCCCTCCCACTTGCGTTCGACTTCAGCCAGAGCTCGGTCACGCCCTACTTCCAGATCATCAAGCTGTTTTTCAAAGGCGGCAATAACTTCCTCTGATTCTTCCACGTCCATTTTTGCTTTTTCGGTGAGGCGGCGTTTGCTCAAGGAAGAAGACACGCTCTTGCGCCTGCCACCAATGAAGCCCAGCAGCGTCTCGAAATGCTTCCCGGCTTCTTCTCGCTTGCGGGCGGAATAATCTGCCTCGTCTTCCTGTAACTCCTGTTTCTCCCGTCGCAGTTTTTCTTCCAGGGCGTCTAACTGGCGCTCATAGCTGGCCGCGGCCTTGTCCAGTTCTATTTGCCGGGCAGCCGTGGCGGCAGCCGTGCATTGGCCGGCAAATTCAGCGGCGGATACATCGGGCCCGGCGTAAACTTTCAAGGCTTCATTAGCCTGCACGGTCAGAACCGTGGTGCGATAAACCCAGTCGAGAAAGTCGCTTTCCAGGGCATTGATGTCGCTGGCTGTCGTCAGGGGTGGTTCCAGAGGAGCAAACCTGACTGGGGGGCGGGGCTGCCCGTCGAGGGCGCGCGGATCGAACTCTGGCAGCAGAAAGGCAGACCAATCAGGGCGCAGGCGGGTGTCTAATTCAGTGACCAGGGCCGCCAACTGGACATCGGCGTCCAGATTGTATTTGCGGTTGACGAAGCGGACGCTGCCGTGAGCCAGCAGCGCGGGGCGATAGAGCAAGCCGGCTGCCTGGGCTGATGCCGGCAGCGGCTGGCGGCTGGTTTGGATGGCCTGGTTGAAGGTGAGATCGTTGGAGAGGAAATATTCAGCAATGCGCGCCGGCGCGGGCGATCTGGTTTCCGAGCCAATTGGGGAGAGCACGGGGGCGGCAGGCTGTGGTTGGGCTAGAGTGGAGCGCGGCGGTTCGGCTGATACGGCGGCGGTTGATACAGCCGTGGCAGTCGCGGCGGTGGCGCCGGCCAGGGCGTTGAGGGCGGGAATTTGCTGGCGGGTGAGGGGGCCGGCCAGGTAGTTCATGGCCCAACGGGTCAGGAAGAGGCTGGGATGGGCGTCGTGGACGTTGCGCAGCAGAAAGACGCGCTTACCCAGAGCAGAAATTAAATGATCATATTCCCGCCTGTCCAGTGCGCCGCCGGACATGGAAGCCAGACCATCGAGCAGTCGCTGCTTGTCCTGATCAGTCCCCAGTTTGCCAATAAACCAGGTGCCGGCATTGCTTAGCCCCTTATAATCCACATCTACCGGATTTTGCGTGGCCAGCACCAACCCCAAACCAAAGGCGCGTGCCTGTTTCAGCAGGCGCAGCATCGGCTCTTTAGCCGGCGGATTGCCGACGGGCGGCAGGTAGCCAAAAATCTCATCAAAGTAAACCAGCGCCCGCAGCGCCGTCGTTCCCTGCTGGCCGCGCATCCAGGATTCAATGGCGCTGAAGAGCAGGGTGACAAAGAACATGCGCTCCTGATCGGTGAGGTGAGCAATGTAGAAGATAGCGTGGCGCGGTTGCCCCTGCGAATCATAGAGCAGTTGGCCCACGTTGAGCGGTTCGCCTGTAATCCAGCTTTGAAAGGCAGGAGCAGCCAGAATGCTGTTCAAATCCATGGCCAGACTGAAGCGGTCTTTGTCCGGAAAGAAAAGGGAAATGTCGAAGACGCCCAGTTTGGCAAAAGGAGGATTCTGGGTTTGCAGGATGAGTTCGGGCAGGGTCAGGTCCTTGCCCTGGCTCCAGGCGTGCTCGAAGATATTGGTCAGCAGAATGTGTTCGCGGGAGCGAATGGGATCTATGTCTTTGAAGCCAACGAGGCCGAGCAGGGCGGTAACCGTGCCGGCAATTTGCTCGCGCAGCGCTTCTTTGTGACTTTCCCAGGGCAGATCAGGGGCGGCCAGGGATGAAAGGATGCTGACGGGAATGCCGGCATCTGACCCCGGCGTATAGACGGCAAACTGCACCGTATCGCGCAGACGGGCGATTCGTTCGGGCGTAATCTCCCACTCAGCCAACCCCTTCCGCCACAGCGCGGCTGTATCCGCCGCCGCCTGCTCCACAGACTTGCCTTCCCGCCGCGCCAGGTCCGGGTTGATCCACGGCTGGAAATCTGCCGGCAGCAGTTCCGGAAAATGAAGCAGAGCGTTGGTAATATCCCCTTTGGGATCGATCATGATGGCGGGAATCTGGTTGATGGCTGCTTCTTCGAGCAAATCCAGGCAAAGGCCTGTCTTGCCGGAACCTGTCATGCCCACAACTACGGCATGGGTGGTCAGATCATTCGGATCATAAAGCAGTGGCGCATCGGTGCTTTTGCCCGTAGCGGCTTCGACCAGCCGGCCCAGATAGAATTGACCATTTGTGTTCATGAGTTTCCCCTCGCAAATGTAAAGAGACAAAGTTATGCAAAGTGTACGCCGATTGGCGTTGTTTTTCAAATCAAATGGGGTGGGAGGGTGGGAGAGGTAATTCCGGGGCATGGCAAAGCCGCGAGTTCGCATTAAAATAAGGGGCATGGCTTCATTACTGGATTCCCGCATGGTGCGTATGCCTGCCTTTGCCCCTGGCGACTGGTTGAACAGCGCCCCCTTGAGCAAAGAACAACTGCGTGGGCAGGTGGTGCTGGTGGATTTTTGGGAGTATACCTGCATCAACTGCCTGCGCACTTTGCCTTACCTCAAGGCATGGCATGACTACTATGCCGGCAAAGGCCTGACAATCATTGGCATCCACGCCCCTGAATTCAAATTTGGGCGTGACCGCCAGCAGATCGAGGCCGTGCTGGTTGAATGGGGGCTGGCTTACCCCATCCTTTTAGACAACGAGTACGAAAACTGGCATCGCTTTGCCAATCGCGCCTGGCCTACGAAGTATCTGATTGACGCCGATGGTTACATTCGCTACCAGCGGCAGGGGGAGGGACATTATCAGGAGACAGAGCGCGCCATTCAGGAATTGCTGCGCTACCGCGATGCTTCTGTATCCCTGCCGGCAATTATGCCGGCGCTGCGTCCCGAAGATGAAGCAGGCGCCGTCTGCTATCCCCCTACGCCGGAACTGCACACAGGTTCCACCATGGGGCTGTTTGGCGGCGTCCTCGGCAACCCCGAAGGGTACGTGCTGGAAACGCCCATCCTATACCAGTTACCCCCCCGCGAAACCTGGCAGACAGGCTCCTTTTACCTTGACGGCTTCTGGCAGGCGCATTCGGAGCACATTTCCTTTGCCGGACAGGACAACGGGTGTCTGGAACTACCCTATGCCGCGGTAGGCGTCAACGGTGTCCTCAGCCCCACCGGCGATGAAGTGGCGCTGCGGTTGGGGCTGTTGCCGGCACAAGAGCGGCGCGTGCTGGTGAAACAAGATCGCCGCTGGCTGCATGCGGGCAATGCCGGACGGGACGTGCAGATTGACGAATATGGCATCAGCTTTGTCAACGTGACCCGTCCGCGTTTGTATGAATTGGTGCAAAACCCCGACTTTGGCGTGCACGATTTGCAGCTTATCTTCCAGGCTACCGGGCTGGCGCTTTATTCGCTGACATTTACAACGTGCGTGCAGCACATGGTATAATGCCCGTAAGATTTAGGAAAAGGGTAATAGCATGTCCACAACGATTACAATTCCAAACGTCCAACTCACTTTAGACCAATTGGTGGCTGTTGTTCGTCAACTAGAACCCGATGCTCGCGCAAAGGTAGCGCAAGCTCTGTTGGCTGATGAAATGGATACTCGATTTGCACAGCTAATCAAGCGATTGGTAAATAAACCTCCTGTAACTGATATAACAGATGAAGAAATCAGTGAAGAAATCCGTGCCGTTCGTCGCCAATACCCTTAACTTGCTATGTTGCGTGTGGTAATTGATACAAATATCTGGATTCGCGCTCTTCTGGGCGGACAGGTTTCTCTCCCCGTTTTGGTTGCCCTTCGCGCAGGCAAATTCAAAGT